>NZ_DALZMB010000051.1:0-27050 GCF_032007265.1 Paracoccus sp. (in: a-proteobacteria)
AGCCCGGCACCTGCACCCGCAGCCAGCCCGGCAGCCGCAGCACCTAGCCCGGCCAAGCCCGCAGCACCCAGCCCCGCAGCTGCGGCAACACCCGCCGCAACGCCTGCTGCTGCTCCGGCTGCGACGGGTAGCGTCGATGTCGCTGCCGTTCTGGACGGGGCGGTCAAGCGCAGCGGTCAAAGCTTGGATTGGCGCAAATCGATCGTCGATCTGCTAAAGGCTTTGGGTCTGGACAGCAGCCTTTCGCATCGCAAAGAGCTGGCCAAAGAATTGGGCTATAGTGGTGATACCGAAGATTCGGCCGCAATGAACATCTGGCTGCACAAGCAGGTGATTCAAAAGCTGCGTGACAATGGTGGCAAGGTTCCGGCGGACCTGTAAGCCGAAAAGGCGCGGGCCGGTTGCAATTGCCTGACCAAAAGGCGCGGCCCTTGCCCTTCACAGATATCGTTGAGAGAGAATGATGGTCTTTCATGTAGAAAACGGGCCCTTGGGCCCGTTTTTTTGCCATGATGACCTTGGCCACCTCCGCGCCGATCATGGCTACCGTTGGCATCGTGCCAAAGTTCGCCACCAGCGCGGGGCAGAGCGGCGAACCGGCGGCCCCTACATCCCTTCGCTAGACTGCCTTCGCCCGAAATAGGTCCGCCCGCCCATAGATCTGCCCGGGAACCACCGGGCAGGCCTTGGGGCGAGGGGGGCTTTGGGGCAATGTCAGGCCACCTTTTGGGTCAGGCCGCCTTTTTGCCGGCACCAAAGCGGGCGTAGAAGCTTTGGCCGGTTGCTGCCATCTCGCGCAGCAGCGCGGGCGGGACAAAGCGCTCGCCGTATTTCTTGGCAAGGTCATCGGCCAAGGCGCATGCTCGGGCAGCACCCAGCATATCCAGCCAGCTGAACGGGCCACCCGACCAAGGCGCAAAGCCCCAGCCAAGGATGGCACCGACATCGCCTTCGCGGATGTCCTCAAGCACACCTTCTTGCAATGCGCGCACCGCCTCGAGCGATTGGATAAACATCAGGCGGTTTTGCAGATCGCTGAATTCGGGTTGCTGGGCGGCAACCGGCCAGTTGGTGGCAAGCCCTTGCCAGAAATCGCCGCGTTTGCCCTTGTCGTCATAGTCATAAAAGCCCGCATTCGCTTTGCGGCCCAGACGACCCTGATCGGCCATGCGGAAGATGACCTTATCGACCGCGTCATCGGGATAGGCATCGCCCATCGCGGCCCGCGTCGCCTTTGCGATCTTGGCGCCCAGATCGATCGAGGTTTCATCGACCAGCTGCAAGGGGCCAAGGGGCATCCCCATCAGCTTGGCCGCATTCTCGATCAGCACGGGATCGACCCCTTCGGCGACCATCCGCAGCCCCTCGTTGATATAGGGGATGATGCAGCGATTGGCATAAAAGAAGCGCGCATCATTGACGACAATCGGCGTCTTGCGGATTTGGCGGACGAAATCCAGCGCCTTTGCGACGGCCATCGGGCCGCTTTCCCGACCCTTGATGATCTCGACCAGCATCATCTTATCGACAGGAGAGAAGAAATGGATGCCGATGAACTGTTGCGCGCGCGCGCTGGCCTTGGCCAGTTCTGAAATCGGCAAGGTCGAGGTATTGGTCGCAAAAATGGCATCTTGCGGGATGACGGCCTCGGCCCTTTTGGTGACTTCGGCCTTGACGCCGGGATCTTCGAAAACGGCCTCGATGATCAGGTCGCAACCCGAAAGCGCGGCATAATCGGTGGTGGCGGTGATGCGGGCCAGGATCTCGGTTTTCTTTTCTTCTGACGATTTGCGCCGCGAAATTGCCTTGTCCTGCAGCTCGGCAGAATGTGCTTTGCCCCGATCTGCGGCCTCTTGCTTGGCATCGATCAAAACGACCTCGATCCCGGCCATGGCTGCGACATAGGCAATGCCCGCCCCCATCATGCCCGCGCCCAGAATGCCCAGCTTCTTGACGGATTGATCGGGCACAGCAGGCCGGTTGGCCCCTTTCTCCAATGCCTCCTTGTTCAGGAACAACGAGCGGATCATCGCGCTCGAAGAGGGGTTCATCAGCACATTCGTGAACCAGCGCGCCTCGATTTCCAGCGCGCGGTCAAAGTTTACCAAAGCCCCCTCATAGACCGCCGAGAGCAGCGCCTTGGCCGCTGGATACACCCCAAGCGTTTTGGCATGAACCATCGCGCTTGCACCGACAAAGGTCATGAAACCCGCTGGATTATAGGGGGCGCCGCCGGGCATTTTATAGCCCTTGGCGTCCCACGGCTTGACCAGATCAGCGTCCTGAGCCTGCAAGACCCAGGCGCGTGCAGCAGCCACAGGATCGGCCACGACCTCATCGACGATGCCATTGGCCTTGGCGCCCTTGGGGTCGGAGAGCTTCCCCTCTAGCAGCAAAGGCGCCGCGACCATTGCGCCCAGCTTACGCACAAGCCGGGTCGTGCCGCCGCCACCTGGAAAAATGCCCACCATGATCTCGGGCAGGCCAATCTTGGCCTTGGGGTTCTCGGCGGCAAAGATGCGGTGACAGGCCAAAGGCAGCTCGACCCCGATACCAAGCGCGGTTCCTGGCAGCGCCGCAGCGATCGGCTTGCCACCCTTCTTGGTTTTGGCGTCCATTCCTGCAAGTTCGATCTTGCGCAGCAGGTGATGCAAACTCATCACCGCGGCAAAAACCCCCGCCGCCCCATCCTTGTCTTTCAACGCCGCAATGACATTCAGATCCATCCCCCCGGCAAAATCCTTTTTGCCCGAGGTGATGACGATGCCCCTGACCGAAGCATCCGCCAAAGCATCATCGATCAGCGCATCAAGATCGGCCGCGCCGGTCATCGACAACACGTTCATCGATTTGCCCGGCACGTCCCAGGTGATGATCGCGACGCCGTCTGCGTCTTTTTTCATGGTGAAATCAGTCATGGTCTTCCCCCTTAGACGCGTTCGATGATCGTGGCTGCGCCCATGCCCGATGCCACGCACAGCGTCGCCAGCCCGATCTGCTTGTCCTGCCGCTCCAGCTCGTCCAGCAGCGTGCCAATGATCATTGCTCCGGTTGCCCCTAATGGATGGCCAAGCGCCATCGCGCCCCCGTTGACGTTGACTATGGCCGGGTCGACCTCAAAGGCCTGCAAAAAGCGTAAAACGACGGCGGCAAAGGCCTCGTTGACCTCGAAAAGATCGATGTCATTGATCGTCATGCCTGCCTCACGCAGAATCTTCTGCGTTACCGGGACGGGGCCGGTCAGCATGATCGTCGGGTCTGTGCCGATCTTGGCAGTGGCGCGGATGCGCGCGCGCGGCTTTAGCCCCAGCTTGTCGCCAAATTCCTTGTTGCCGATCAAAACGGCCGCAGCACCATCGACGATCCCCGAAGAGTTGCCGGCGTGATGAATATGGTTGATTGCCTTGAGGTGGGGATATTTCAACATCGCCACCTTATCAAAGCCGGGCATCACCTCGCCCATCTCTTTAAAGCTGGCTTTCAGCGCTGATAGCGATTCAAGCGTCGTATCGGGGCGCATATATTCATCGCGGTCCAGGATCGTCAGCCCGTTCTGGTCCAGAACCGGAACGATCGATTTGGCAAAGCGCCCCTCGCGCCAGGCAAGAGCCGCGCGGCGCTGGCTTTCCACCGCCAGCGCATCCGCCTGCTCGCGCGTGAAACCGTATTCCGTGGCAATAAGATCGGCAGAGATGCCCTGAGGCACGAAATAGGTCTTGAACGTCAGGGCTGGGTCCACTGCGATGGCGGCCCCATCGCTGCCCATGGCCACACGGCTCATCATTTCCACGCCGCCAGCAATATAAGCTGAGCCAGCCCCGCCCTTGATCTGGTTCGCGGCCAGATTGACCGCCTCCATTCCGCTGGCGCAAAAGCGGTTGATGGAAAGACCGGGGATGCTCTCGTCCAGATCCGAGGCCAGCACCGCCGAGCGCGCCAGACAACCGCCCTGTTCCATGACCTGCGTGACATTGCCCCAGATTAGATCCTCGACCGCGTGACCTTCAAGACCATTGCGCTCCTTGATCGCATCCAAAAGCCGCGCCGAGAGGGCGACCGAGGTGACTTGATGCAGGCTGCCATCCGCGCGGCCCTTTCCACGCGGCGTGCGGGCCGCATCGTAAATATAGGCTTCGGTCATTTTTCCTCCTTCGGCGCCCGGTCCGAGGGATTTCCGGGCATCAGATCATAGGGATGTTTCCAGCCCGCCAGCGCTGAAACCTGTTTCAGCCAGCGGTCGATATTTGGCCAGTCCGCCCGCACAAAGCCAAAGGGTTCAGGATAGTAAAGATAGCCGCAACAAGTGAAATCAGCGATGGTCACGGCCTTGCCCGTCACCCATTCCTGCTGTGCCAAATGCGTGTCCAGAACCTTGTAAGCGGCCTTGAGACGGGCCTGATAAAAGGCGATCACCTCGGATGGGCGCTTGTCCGGTGGTACGAAATTCATCAAGAAACGCGCTGTTCCAATCATTCCCGACAGCTTGTGGTTATCCCAAAACATCCAGCGCAAGATCTCATTGCGGTCGCCTTCCAGGAATTTTCCCGTGCGCTCGGCGATATGAAGCTGGATGACCGAAGATTGGCTTAGGACAAGATCCCCTTCGCGAAAAACCGGGGCTTCGGCCATGGTGTTCAACCCGCGAAAGGAATCGCTGCGCGCGTCGCCGTTGAAAAAATCAATGTAAACCGGACGCCAGTCGTAGGCTGCCAGTTCAAGGGTCAATGCAGCTTTATAGGAATGTCCAGATTCACCAAAACAAAACAGTTGCGCGGTCACGAGTGTCTTTCCTTTCAGCTGATCAAGTGAGAGCTCAGAAAAAGAAGGCGGGTATTTTCTTGATGAAGAAAGGTAACGGTCAGCGAATTGTTAAGGTTTTCCGGCTAAATCTGGTTTCGCGGTACAGGCTGGGGAGCCGATGACCGCTGATGGAGAAAGCTCTGATCCGCGACCTGGTCGGTGGCCACGCCACGGATCGGAGCAGCTCATTCTTCATCACGCAAATACCCCCGCCGGAGGCATGGCTGAACCTGGCACGGGAGCGATGTGTTGCGAGATGGGGGCTCGTGGGCTCTTAAAAAAGCGCGGATCTAGCGTCGTCAAAAGCTATCCTCCGGCAAGGACATCACGGGTGCTGCGCCGGATTCGATCCGGCGCAGATGTGTGGCCGTAATGGGAAGCTGGCGTTGCATGAAGTAGCGTCCAGTCGTGATTTTGTTTTTTAGGAAGTCTGCGGCGCCAGCATCGCGGTCAATTGCGGCTTTGGCGGCGATGGCCATGCGTGTCCACATCATGCCAAGCGCGACATGGCCAAAGAGATGCATGAAATCATAAGAGCCTGCCAGCGCGGCATTGGGATCTTTCATGCCGTTTTGCATGAAATACATTGCGGCGGATTGCAGATCCTTTGACGCTTGCTTGAGCGGATCTAGAAAATCTGCCTTGAGCTGGTCATCCGCTTCATGGGTTTTGATCAGGGTTTTGATCATGTCAAAGAAGGCCATCAGGGCCTTGCCGCCATCGGCGGACAGCTTGCGTCCGACCAGATCAAGCGCCTGCACGCCATTGGCCCCCTCATAGATCATGGTGATGCGGGCATCGCGGACATATTGGGACATGCCCTGTTCTTCGATGTAGCCATGGCCGCCAAAGATCTGCTGGGCCTGGATCGTGCAGTCGAAACCTTTATCGGTCAGAAAGCCCTTGATGACGGGGGTCAGCAAAGAAATCATTGCCTCGGCTTCGCCATCCTGCAGCTTGTGACTGCGGTCGATCAGATGCGCCCCCCACAGGGCCAGTGCGCGGGCCGCCTCGATAAAGCTTTTCTGATCCATCAGCGCGCGGCGGATGTCGGGTTGCACGATCAGCGGATCGGCGGGGCCGGAGGGGTTCTGTGTACCGGTCACCGCGCGACCCTGAAGGCGTTCACGCGCGTAATTGGCTGCTTTTTGATAGGCGCCTGTGGCGATTGCATAGCCCTGCAATCCGACGCCCATACGCGCCTCGTTCATCATCGTGAACATGGCGCGCATGCCCTTATGCAGCTCGCCCAGCAACCAGCCCGTCGCGCCATCATAATTCATCACGCAGGTGGCATTGCCGTGGATGCCCATCTTTTCTTCAAGATTTCCGACCGAGACCGCATTGCGCGCACCCAGGCTGCCGTCGGCATTCACGAGGAATTTGGGAACGATGAAAAGGCTGATACCTTTGGTTCCCTCGCCGCCGCCCGGCGCTTTGGCCAGCACCAGGTGGACGACGTTCTCGGCCAGATCGTGATCCCCCGATGAGATAAAGATTTTTTGGCCGGTGATGCGATAGCTGCCATCCTCTTGTGGCTCGGCCTTGGTGCGCAGAAGGCCCAGATCCGTGCCGGCATTCGGCTCGGTCAGGTTCATCGTTCCGGTCCAATCGCAGGTGGTCAGCCGGGGCAAATAAATCGCTTTTTGCTCATCCGTGCCATGCGAGGCGATGGCGGAATAGGCGCCATGGGTCAGGCCTTGGTACATGTTGAAGGCCATATTCGTGGCGACGAACATTTCGCCCGCTGCAAGGCTCATGATATAGGGCAGGCCTTGACCGCCATATTCGGGATCGCAATCAAGCGAGGTCCAACCGCCTTCCTTCATCGCGTCAAAGGCCGCGTCAAAGCCCTTGGGGGTGCGGACCTGACCGTTTTCCAGTCGACAGCCCTCGCGGTCGCCCACGGCATTGAGCGGGGCAAGCACTTCGGCCGAGATCTTGCCCGCCGCTTCCAGAATGGCGCCGGTAAAGTCGCGGTCCAGCTCGTCATGGCCGGGCAGATCGCTTTCTGAAATCTTCAGCAAGTCATGCAAAATGAACTGCAGATCCTGAACGGGGGGCTGATACTGGCTCATGTTGGCTCCGACTGGCTGTTCGTACGGGGTGCAGGCGCATCTACATCTGCCAAGGCTTCTTGGCTGAGACGGGCAAGCGAGGTTTCACCCTCGGCGATCTGATCGCGCAGGTCGATAATCGCCTGTCCCAGTTCGAAATGTTGTTTTTCCATATCCGCAAGCCGATCCCTTGCAGTTGCAAGTGCGGTCGCGGTCTGGGCAAGATTCTTGTCGTTGGGGTTATACAGCTCGAGTATTTCGCGGATTTGCTCAAGCGAGAAACCAAAACGCTTACCGCGCAAAATCAGCTTCAGGCGCGCGCGATCACCCTTGCTGTAAAACCGCGCCTGACCTTTACGAAGCGGTGCCAAAAGCTCGCTGGCCTCGTAAAAGCGCAAGGCGCGGGGGGTGACGCCGTAAGCCTCGCTCATGGCGCGAATGGTTATCAGCTCATCGGACATGCAGCAGGTTTCCTTGTCAGCACTACCTTTGGAATCAGACTAGCTCAGCTTTACGTGCACGTAAGGTAAGACGCTACGTCACCTTGTGAATGCACGTCTGGTGGCCAAGCATCTCTGGGGGCGTGTTGGACCATCGGGGCAGGAATGCTCATTTCCGGTGGTGGGCCAAGGTGATGGGCGCTTTCGTGACAGGGGCATGCGCCAAAGCACATTCACAATCGGATTAAGGCCAGCCGAACTCAGGCCCCAGTCCCTACCCAAGGCGGTCGGGGCAAAGTGCCGCCTGTTAGATATGCAAGATCGCGCGGTCCAAGCCGCTGATTATTCGGGGCTGCCCGGCCCGGTCAGGCTTCGGGCGCAGCCTTGGGCTCGGCACCAGTATCGTCCGGGCTTTGTGCAAATTCATCGACCAGCTTTTGCGTTTCATCGCGCAATTCGCGTAGCTCGCGCATGGCGGTTTCTATTTCTGCGCGCTGCTGGGCAAGGTGTTCATATTGACGATCCGCCCGCTCGATCCAGACGCGATATTGTTCGACCGAGCCCTTTTGGCCATAGATCATCAGCCATTGCCGGATGTCCTCCAGCGAAAAGCCAAAGCGGCGACCGCGCATGATCAATTTCATCCGCGCGATTTCACGCGGGCCATAAAATCTGGCGCGGCCCGCCTTCTTGGGATTCAAAAGCTCGATATATTCGTAATAGCGCAAGGTTCGAGGGGTGACGTCAAAAAGCGCGCACATGTCCTTGAAGCTGATATAACCGTCTTCAACCATTAATCAGTCTCTATGCTCCTATTGTCCAAGCCTAGCCGAGCCTTTTGGTTAACTCAACCTTTCTTGCAACCGTGACGCGGATCGTCCGGGGGCTTGCCGGATCGGATAGGCCCGATTAACCCTTGAGGAAACCAGAGCAGGCGGAGACATGGAAAACAAGGGCTTTGAGGAACAGCATAGCCGGATCGCGCGGCAATTCATCGAAGCGATCCCACTTGCGCAGGCTCTTGGCATGCAACTTGAACAGGTTGGTCCCGAGGGTGCGGTGATCTCGATGCCGTGGGATGCGCGTTTTGCTGGGGATATGCGCTCGGGCGTGATCCATGGCGGGGTGATTTCGGCCTTGATGGACACATGTTGTGGCGCTGCGGTTCTGGGGCACCAGCGTGGCATTGCGGTAACGGCGACCATCGATTTGCGCATCGATTATATGCGGGCGGCCACCCCAGGACAGCGCATCGTTGCCCGGGCAAGCTGCTATCATGTCACCCGCTCGGTGGCTTTCGTACGCGCCACCGCCACTGATGACGATAGCGACAATCCGGTTGCCGCCGCCACGGGCGCCTTTACGGTCGAGGGTTGATATGGCTGATCCGATCAAAGTTCTGGGCGAGATCAAAAGCCGCCGCGACACCACTTTGCGCGCCATCGTTGGCACCATCCCCTTTGCCAGCTGGTTGGGCGTCACCTTTGACCGGCGCGGTGACGAGCTGACGGCGATCATGCCCTATTTGCATCAAAACATCGGCAATCCGGCGCTGCCTGCGCTGCATGGCGGCGCGATTGCTGCCTTTCTAGAGCTGGCCTCGGTCGTGCAATTGACCTGGACACGCAGCTGGGCGGACATGGAAGAGGGGCGCATCCTGCCTGATGCGGCCCTTCCCGAGACGGTTCCGCGCCTGCCGAAAACCATTGATTTCACGATCGATTATCTGCGGCCGGGTCTTGCGCGTGACGCCTATGCCCGCGCGCGGGTCGTGCGCTCGGGGCGGCGTTATGCCAGCGTGCAGGTCGAGGCCTGGCAGGACAACCGCGAGCGACTGTTTGCGCAGGCAACAGGGCATTTCTTGATGCCGCTAGAGGCGTGATGGCCCAAAGTTTGGTCCAATCGGACGCAGATCCGGGCGGGCAGTCGCCTGTGCCACAAGGCGCGCCTGCGGATCTGCCCGCGCTCAACAATCGCCGTGTGCTGGCGATTGCTTTGCCCATCGTTTTGTCCAATGCCACCATTCCCCTTTTGGGCGCGGTGAATACCGGGGTCGTCGGCCAGCTTGGTCAGGCGGCACCGATTGGCGCGGTCGGGCTTGGCTCGATCATTCTGGTATCGGTTTACTGGATTTTCGGCTTCTTGCGTATGGGCACGTCAGGGCTGGTGGCGCAGGCCCGCGGGGCGGGCGATGATGCCGAAGGCGGGGCGCATCTGCTGCGGGCCTTGATGATTGCGGGCTGCGCCGGGTTGGTGCTGATCGCGCTGCAGGTGCCGCTGATGTCACTGGCCTTTCGCCTTGCCCCGGCATCGGATGCGGTCGAGAGTTTGGCGCGACAATATCTGGCCATTCGCATCTGGGGCGCGCCCGCCACGATCGCGCTTTACGCCATCACCGGCTGGTTGATTGCGCTTGAGCGGACCAAGGCTGTGCTGGCTTTGCAGCTGACGCTGAATTCGCTGAATATCGTGCTGGATCTGTGGTTTGTGCTGGGGCTGGGCTGGGGCGTGCCGGGGGTGGCCTTTGCCACTTTGATCGCGGAATGGAGCGGTCTTTGCCTGGGCTTGTGGTTTGCGCGCGATGCCATTGCGCAGGCCTGGGGGCGGGCGGGGCTGTTTGCGCGCCAACAGATCGACCGGCTGGTTCGCCTGAATGGGGATATCCTGATCCGCTCGGTTTTGCTGCAAGGCAGCTTCACCACCTTCATCTTCATGGCCGCGGGGCAAGGGGATGTCACGCTGGCCGCCAATCAGGTCTTGCTTCAGTTTCTGGAAATCACCGCCTATGGCCTGGATGGCTTCGCCTTTGCCGCCGAGGCGCTGGTGGGGCAGGCCGTGGGCGCGCGGCGCCGTGACCGCTTTAACCAATCGGTGCGGCTGACATCGCAATGGGGCGTGGCGGGCGCGATCGTGATGAGCGTCATCTTCTTGCTGTTTGGCGCAATGATCATCGATGTGCTGACCACCTCGCCCGAGGTCCGCGAGACCGCAAGGGCCGATCTGCCGTGGCTGGTGCTGGCACCACTTCTGGGCATCGCAAGCTGGATGTTTGATGGCATCTTCATCGGTGCGACCCGCACGCGCGAGATGCGCAATGCCATGATGGTCTCGGTGCCGGTCTATGCGGTTCTGGTCGTCCTTTTGCCGCCCTTATTGGGCAATCACGGGCTTTGGGCGGCGCTGATGGGGCTGAACGTCATGCGTGCGCTGACCATGGCGCGGCTTTACCCGCGCGTCGCAGCATCCGTTGATGGGCCGCAAGGATGAGGGTCACAAGGATAGCGTCAGGCGTTTGCCTTGTTGCAAGCTGAGGCCCAAGGTAGGGATCGGCGGTTGCTGTGGTCAGGGGCGAATGGCGCGGCAGAAATTGAGCTGAGCGGCTCGTCTTAGGCCCGCAACGCGCATTGCTTGCGGGCCTTGCTGTCAGATGAGATCAGTTTTCTTCAAGGATCTGCTGGCGCGCAACCTGACGCAATTCGATCATCTTCAGGCGGATTGCTGCCTCTTCGATCTTGCCCGAAAGGTCATGCGCGATCTTGCGAAAGACATCTTCGTCACCGGGTTCTTCGAAATCCGACGTCACGACAGTCAGCGCATAAGAGCGTGCATCATCGCCCGTTTTTCCCAGCAATTGCGCGGCCCATTCACCTAAAAGCCGGTTGCGCCTAGCCTCTGCCTTGAAGGCGAGATCGGCATCATGGGCGAATTTTGCTTCATAGGCGCGTTCACGGTCGTCAAAGGTCGTCATTCGGGCCTCCGTTCGGATTGGGCGAGAGCATGGCGATCATTGGGTGCAATCTAGATATGCGCAAGCCGCATCTTCGCTTCAACCCTGTATTGCTCATACCCCCCATTCTGGCCTATAGCGCGAAATGACGCAAACTTGCTGACGGGAGAGGCGCATCATGGCACCACGGCGCAAGAAAATCTACGAAGGCAAGGCGAAGATCCTTTATGAAGGGACCGAGCCCGGAACGCTCATCCAGTATTTCAAGGATGATGCCACGGCGTTCAACGCACAGAAAAAGGCCACGATTGAAGGGAAAGGCGTGCTGAACAACCGCCTGTCCGAATACTTCATGAACGGGCTGACCAATATCGGCGTGCCCAACCATTTCATTCGCCGCATCAACATGCGCGAACAATTGATCCGGCAGGTCGAGATCATCCCGCTGGAAGTGATCGTGCGTAACTTTGCCGCAGGTTCGATTGCCAAGCGTCTGGGCATGGAAGAGGGCACGGCGCTGCCGCGTCCGATCGTCGAATATTCCTTCAAAAATGACGAATTGGGCGATCCCTTCGTCTCGGAGGAATATATCATCGCCTTTGGTTGGGCGAGCCAGCAGGATCTGGACGATATCGTCAGCCTGGCTTTGCGGGTGAATGACTTCCTGTCCGGGGTCTTTTATGGCGCAGGGATCAAGCTGATCGATTTCAAAATCGAGATTGGCCGCATCTGGGATGGCGATTTCATGCGCCTGATCGTTGCGGATGAAATCAGCCCCGACAGCTGCCGTCTGTGGGATGTCAAAACCGGTCAGAAGCTGGATAAAGACGTCTTTCGCCGGGATCTGGGCAGCCTGACGGATGCCTATACCGAAGTCGCCCGCCGGCTGGGTCTGATGCCCGCCAATACCACCAGCCTCACGAAGCCCACGCTGATCAACTGAAAGGCCCGCCCATGAAAGCCCGTGTCACCATCATGCTGAAAGACGGTGTTCTTGACCCGCAGGGCGAGGCAATCCGCCACGCTTTGGGCGGTCTTGGCTTTGGCGGCGTCGAAGGCGTTCGTCAGGGCAAAGTGATCGAGCTGGATCTGGCGGCCTCGGATAAGGCCGCGGCTGAAACCGAAGTTGCGCGCATGTGCGAAAGCCTGCTCGCCAATACGGTGATCGAGAAATACTCGGTCGAGATCCTGTGATGCCGGACCGGGGCGCCGCCCCGGACCCCGGGATATTTTCACATGAAAGACGGGTGGCCCAAGCGGGCTGCCCGGCCAAGGGGCGGTCATGATTGATCGCCTTAATATGTTCATGGTCCTGGCGCGAGAAGAGCATTTCGGTCGCGCGGCAGAGATCTTGGGCATTACCCAGCCGACCTTGTCTTCGGCGATCCGCGCGCTGGAGGGACAGCTTGGGGTTCAGCTGGTTCGGCGCGGCTCTCGATTTCAGGGGCTGACGCCCGAGGGAGAGCGGGTTTTGGGCTGGTCGCGGCGCATCGTGGCCGATGCGCGAGCCATGCAGGCCGAGATGAAAGCGTCGCGTGAAGGGGTGTCGGGGCGGTTGCGCATCGGCGTCATTCCCACAGCAATGCCGCGCGTGGCCGAGCTGACAGCGCCGTTCTTGCAGCGTCATCCCAATGCAGCGGTCAGTATTTTGTCGCGCTCGTCCGATGAAATTCGCGATCAGATTGATGCTTTGGAGTTGGATGCGGGCGTGACCTATCTGGACAGCGAGCCCTTGGGCCGGGTTCAGACCATGAAGCTTTACCGCGAGACCTATTGTCTGGTCGATCGCAGCGAACAGACCGGGCCCGTTGCTTGGTCAGAGGCCGCCAAGCGGCCACTTTGCCTGCTGACGCCCGATATGCAAAACCGCCGCATCGTCATGCGTCACCTGCTTGAGGCAGGTGTCGAGACCGAGCCGCGGGTCGAATCAACCTCGATGCTGGCGATCCTTGCCCATGTGGCGACTGGCGATTGGGCGGCGATTTTGCCGCAGGGGCTGGCCGAAGGGCTGCCTTTGCCGCATGGCGTGCGCGCCCGTCCGCTGCGCGGCGAGGGGCATATGGTTGGCCTTGTGACCGCCACGCGCGAGCCCCATCCACCGCTGGTTGACGCCTTGCTCAAGGTTGCGCGCTTGATAGAAAACTTCAATCGATAAACGGAAGATTGCATTTGTAATGTCTATCGACGGGTTTTAATCTCAGTTAAATTGAGACAAGCCCGGAATGACCCAGCCATGACCTCCAAGACGCGCGGCGTCGTCTTCGACAAGGACGCGGAAGCCCATCTGAACCTTATCATTGCACGGCATATTGACCGTGAAGGTCCGATGCTGCCGATTCTTCACGATATTCAGGCAGATTGGGGCATGATCCCCGAAGAGGCCCAGCCCATCATTGCCAAAGCGTTGAAGATCACGCGGGCAGAGGTTTACGGCGTTGTCAGCTTTTACCATGATTTTCGCGATCACCCCAGCGCGCCTCATGTCTTGCGGCTGTGCCGCGCCGAGGCCTGTCAATCGATGGGCGCCGATGAGCTGGCCGATCAGATCTGCAGGGCGCTTGGGATTTCCTGGCATGAAACGACCGCAGATGGGCGGTTGACCCTGGAGCCGGTCTTTTGCCTTGGCCTATGCGCTTGTGCGCCCTCGGCCGAGCTGGACGGGAAGTTGATTGGCCGCGCCAGTCAGGGCAAGATTGAACGATTGGTGGCAGAGGTGCGGGCATGAAGATTTATGTTCCCATTGACGCGGCTGCCCGTGCGCTTGGTGCCGATGAGGTTGCGCAGGCGTTGACGCGCGAGCTGGCAGCGCAAGGTGTCTCGGCGCAGATCGTTCGCAACGGTACGCGCGGCATGATCTGGCTTGAGCCTTTGGTTGAGGTTGATCTTGACGGCACGCGGCTGGGCTTTGGTCCGTTCGAGGTCGAGGATGTTCCCCAACTGGTTGCGGAAATTGCCCAGGGCCTGAGCGCCGACAGCCGTCAGCATCCGCGCGCCTTGGGTCCAGTCGAAGAGCTGGATTGGATGAAAGGGCAGCAGCGGCTGACCTTTGCCCGTGTCGGCGTGATCGATCCGGTCAGCGTCGAGGATTACGCCGCCCATGGCGGTCTGGCCGGGCTGCGCGCCGCAATCGCAGGCGGGCCGGAAAAGATTATCGAAGAGGTCATGGCCTCGGGCTTGCGTGGTCGTGGCGGGGCGGGCTTTCCGACTGCGATCAAGTGGAAGACCGTCGCCGGGGCGAAGGCCGAGCAGAAATACATCGTCTGTAACGCCGATGAGGGCGACTCGGGCAGTTTCGCCGACCGTATGCTGATGGAGGGCGACCCGCTTTGCCTGATCGAAGGCATGGCCATTGCCGGTATCGCCGTCGGGGCGACGCAGGGCTATGTCTATATCCGCAGCGAATATCCCGATGCGATCCGTGCCATGAATGACGCGATTGCCGCCGCACGTGCCTATGGCATGCTGGGCGCGCGCATGCTTGGCTCGGATTATGCCTATGACATGGAGGTTCGCGTTGGTGCGGGCGCCTATGTCTGTGGCGAAGAGACCAGCCTGCTTAACAGCCTTGAAGGCAAGCGCGGTGTGGTGCGGGCCAAGCCCCCGATCCCGGCGCTGGTGGGCTTTCTGGGGCGTCCGACCGTGGTCAATAACGTGCTCTCGCTAGGGGCTGTTCCGTGGATCATGGATCAGGGCGGCGCGGCTTATGGGGCGCTGGGGATTGGGCGCTCGAAGGGGACGATACCGATTCAGATCGCCGGCAACGTCAAATACGGAGGCCTGTTCGAGGCCGCTTTTGGCATGAAACTGGGCGATATTATCATGGGCATTGGCGGGGGTACCCTGTCGGGGCGTCCGATTAAGGCTGTGCAGGTGGGTGGGCCGCTTGGCTCGTATATCCCGGTCGAGAACTTTGACCTGCCCTTCGGTTATGAGGAGCTGGCGACCAAGGATGGTCTGCTTGGCCATGCGGGGATCACCGTTTTCGACGATACCGCGGATATGCTGAAGCTTGCGCGGTTTGCCATGGAATTCTGCGCTGTCGAAAGCTGTGGCAAATGTACGCCCTGCCGGATCGGTTCGACCCGCGGTGTCGAGACCATCGACCGCATTGCCGAGGGCGATCTGGACGCGATCGATATCCTTAAGGATCTGTGCAACACGATGAAATGGGGCTCGCTTTGCGCGCTGGGTGGCTTTGCGCCATTCCCGGTCATGTCGGCATTGACCCATTTCCCTGACGATTTCACCCAACGGGGCACTGCCCGCAGGGAGGCCGCAGAATGAAAGACTTTATCATTCCCGATCGCGACATGGGCACACCGGCGATCAAATCCGATGTCATGGTCAATCTGAAGATCGACGGGATCGCGGTGACGGTCCCGGCGGGAACTTCGGTCATGCGCGCGGCAGCCCAGGCGGGCGTCACCGTGCCCAAGCTTTGCGCCACCGATACCCTCGAGGCCTTTGGCTCGTGCCGTTTGTGCGTGGTCCAGATCGACGGGATGCGCGGCACGCCTGCTTCTTGCACCACCCCGGTTTCAGATGGGATGAACGTGCGCACGCAGACCGACGATCTGTCCAAGATCCGTCGCGGTGTGATGGAGCTTTATATCTCGGATCACCCGCTGGACTGTCTGACCTGCGGTGCCAATGGCGATTGCGAGTTGCAGGATATGGCAGGGGCTGTGGGTCTGCGCGATGTGCGTTACGAACCGGGCCTGAACCATTTTGCCAAACGCAGTGCGGTCGGGACAAACCCTGAATGGCGCCCCAAGGATCAGTCGAACCCCTATTTCACCTTTGATCCGGCCAAATGTATCGTGTGCAACCGCTGCGTGCGCGCTTGCGAAGAGGTGCAGGGCACCTTTGCCCTGACGATCGAGGGGCGTGGGTTTGACAGCCGGGTTTCGCCGGGCATGGGCAGCGACAGCTTCCTGTCGTCGGATTGTGTCAGCTGCGGTGCCTGCGTTCAGGCCTGTCCGACGGCGACGCTGATCGAAAACACCGTGCTGGATATCGGTACGCCCGATTATATCGTCAAAACCACTTGCGCCTATTGCGGTGTCGGCTGCTCGTTCGACGCGCATATGCGCGGTGAGGAAGTGGTCAAGATGGTCCCCTCGAAAGAGGGTAAGGCCAACCATGGTCACAGCTGCGTCAAAGGCCGCTTTGCCTGGGGCTATGCCACCCATCAGGATCGTATCCTGCATCCGATGATCCGTGAAAAGATCACCGATCCCTGGCAAGAAGTCAGCTGGGACGAGGCGCTTGATTTCGCGGCCAACCGCCTGCGTGGCACGCAGGAAAAGTTCGGCAAGGATTCGATCGGCGTGATCACCTCGTCGCGCTGCACCAACGAGGAAACCTATCTGGTCCAGAAGCTGACCCGCGCGGTGTTCGGCAATAACAACACCGATACTTGCGCCCGCGTCTGCCATTCGCCGACTGGCTATGGGCTGGGCAAAGCCTTTGGGACTTCGGCCGGCACCCATGACTTCGACTCGATCGAAGATACCGATCTGATGCTGATCATTGGCTGCAACCCGACCGATGGTCATCCGGTCGTCGGCTCGCGCCTGCGCGGTCAGCTGCGCAAAGGGGCGGGGCTGATCGTTCTTGACCCGCGCGAGACCGATATTCTGAACTCGCCGCATATGGGCGACAAATGGCATCTGCCGCTACGTCCGGGCACCAACGTCGCGGTGGTGACCTCGATGGCCTATGTCATCGTCACCGAGAAGCTTTATGACGAGGCCTTTATTCGCGAGAAATGCGATTGGGACGAATTCCTGCAATATGCGGAATTCCTGAACGATCCGCGCCATTCGCCTGAAGAGGTCGAAAAGGTCTCGCAGGTTCCGGCTCATCTGATCTACGAGGCCGCGCGCGCCTATGCCGCTGCGCCGCGTGCCTCGATCTTCTATGGTCTGGGCGTGACCGAACATTCGCAGGGCTCGACCACGGTCATGGCGATTGCCAACCTTGCGATGCTGACGGGCAATATCGGCAAGCCGGGGACGGGCGTGAACCCGCTGCGTGGACAGAACAACGTGCAGGGTTCGTGCGATATGGGCTCGTTCCCGCATGAATATCCGGGCTATCGCCATGTCAGCGATACGGCGACGCGCGAGCTGTATGAACGTGTCTGGGGCGTGCCCTTGTCCGAAGAGCCCGGCCTGCGCATCCCGAATATGTTCGACGGCGCGCTGCATGGCACCTTCAAGGGGCTGTATTGCCAGGGCGAGGACATCGTTCAGTCCGACCCCGATACCAAACACGTGACCTCGGCGCTGTCGGCAATGGATATCGTGATCGTGCAGGATCTTTTCCTGAACGAGACCTCGAACTATGCCCATGTGCTGCTGCCGGGTTCTTCTTTCTTGGAAAAGAACGGCACCTTTACCAATGCCGAACGCCGCATCAACCGCGTGCGCCGGGCGATGACACCCAAGAATGGCTATGAGGATTGGGAAATCACCCAGATGCTGGCCAATCGCATGGGCGCGAATTGGGCCTATACCCACCCGTCCGAGATCATGGATGAAATCGCCATGACCACGCCCAGCTTTGCGCTGGTCAGCTATGACCTGCTCGAGCGTGAGGGTTCGGTGCAATGGCCTTGCAATGAGGCCGCACCGACGGGTACGCCGGTGATGCATATCGATGGTTTCGTGCGCGGTAAGGGCAAGTTCATCCATACCGAATATGTTGCCACCGATGAGCGCACTGGTCCTCGCTTCCCGCTGCTTCTGACGACAGGGCGGATCTTGTCGCAGTATAACGTGGGCGCGCAGACCCGCCGGACCGAGAATAACGTCTTCCACGCCGAAGATATTCTTGAGATCCATCCGTCCGATGCTGAAATGCGCGGTGTGCGTGACGGCGATTGGGTCCGGGTTGCGTCGCGTTCGGGCGATACTTCGTTGCGGGCTTTGATCACCGAGCGTGTGGCGCCGGGCGTGGTCTACACGACCTTCCACCACCCGACGACGCAAGCCAACGTCGTGACCACCGACAATTCCGATTGGGCGACCAACTGCCCGGAATTCAAGGTGACCGCGGTTCAGGTCAGCCCCTCGAACGGGCCAAGCGATTGGCAAGAGGACTATCAGCGCCACTCGGATCTGTCGCGCCGCATTCTGCCGACGGCTGCGGAATAGGCGGGCATGAGGTGAAGGACGCTGTGCGACAGTTGCCGATGCGCTGGCGTGACGGAGAATGGCTTGCGGGCGAGGCGCCGCCCAGCCCGCAAGAGCTTCCGGTCGCGATTGTCATCGATGGCATGTCGCAGGCGGTCTTGATGGCAACGCCGCATGATCTGCATGATTTCGCAATTGGCTTTGCCTTGACCGAAGGCTTGATCGCCAGTCCCAAGGATGTCGCGAACTATGAAACCGCACAGGTTTCAGCCCGTGGCATGCCCGCGATCGAGGCACGGCTTTGGTTGCAGCCCGGCCTTTCGGTACAGCTGGTCGAGCGCAAGCGCGCCATGATCGGGCCGGTCGGTTGTGGGCTATGCGGCGTTGATAATATCGCAGCCGCCTTGCCCGAGATCATCCCGGTCGACAGTGATCTGACGATGGCACCTGCCGAGATTGGCAAGGCGATGGCCGCACTTTCGGATGGCCAAATCCTGCGCCGCGCCACTCCGGCCATTCACGGCGCGGGGTTTTGGGACAAGGCCACCGCTTTGGTGCGCGAAGATGTCGGACGCCATAATGCGCTGGATAAGCTGGCGGGCGCGATGGCGCGTCAGGATCTGGATGGGGCGCGGGGCGCGATTGTCATGTCGTCGCGCCTGTCGGTCGATCTGGTGCAAAAGGCCGCGCGGATTGGCGCGCCGATATTGATCGGGGCCTCGGCCCCAACTGAGCTGGCATTGGCCTGGGCCGAGGCTGCGGGTATCACATTGATCGCGCGGGCGCGCGGTCAGGATTTTGATCTTTTTACGCATCCCCAGCGGATTGCGGCATAGCAAGGAAGCAAAGATGGCGACGGACAAGCTGATCCGGATGGCAACCCAGATGGCGGATTTCTTCCGCAACCAGCCCGACCAGCCCGCCGCAGAAGGCGTGGCCCAGCACATCAATCTCTATTGGAACTTCGCCATGCGCCGTTCGCTGATCGATCAGATCCGCGCAGGTGCCGAAGCCGATCCGATCGTGCGTGACTGCATCGCCTTCATCCAGCTGCCGGCGAATCTGGATCGGGCGGGCTAGGCGGACCTCTTTTTGCCTCTGCCACCCGTCCCTGAAGGGTGGTAGTCTGCGCGCATGGTTCAAATTCCTTCCCGACAACAGATTCTCGACTGGGTGGCTGACCACCCAGAAGCAACCGCGAAACGCGACATTGCGAAAGCTTTCGGCATCAAAGGTGCCGAGCGGATCGAGCTTAAGCGCCTGCTCAAAGAGCTTGAGGGCGAAGGCCTGCTCGAGCGCCGCCGCCGTCATTACCTTGATGCCGAAAAGCTGCCTCCGGTTAGCGTGGTGCAAATGCTTGGCCCAGATAGTGACGGCGATCTTTTCGCCAAACCACTGGAATGGCAGGGCGACGGCCCCCAGCCCAAAATCCTGTTCGTGCCGCGCAAAGGCGACCCGGCAATCGGGCCGGGCGAGCGTATTCTGGCGCGTCTGGCAGAGGTCCATGGCGAAGATCACCAATATGAAGCCCGCCTGATCCGCCGCATCACCCATACCGCGCTCAAGATCGTGGGCATCTTCCGTAAAGGCGCGGATGGTGGTCGCATCGTGCCGATCGACAAGGGCGCCGACAAGGAATGGCGCGTGCCCGCCGGGGCGGTGCATGGCGCCGAAGACGGCGAATTGGTCGAGGCCGAACAATCCGGCCCCAAGGGCCGCATGGGCCTGCCTTTGGCGCGCATCATCGAGCGTTTGGGCGATCCTTCCGCGCCGCGCTCGGTCAGTTTGATCGCGATCCACCAGCACGGTATCCCGGATGCCTTTCCAGATGCTGTGATCGACGAGGCCGATGCCGCACAGCCCGCACAAATGCAGGGCCGCGAAGATCTGCGTGACCTGCCGCTGGTCACCATCGACCCCGCCGATGCCCGCGATCACGATGACGCGGTTGCCGCGGTCACCGAAGAGGATGGCGGTGCCAGTATCTGGGTCGCGATTGCCGATGTCGCCGCCTATGTCCGGCCCGGCACCGCGCTGGACCGCGAGGCATGGAAGCGCGGGAACTCGTCCTATTTCCCTGACCGGGTCGTGCCGATGCTGCCCGATGTGCTGTCAGGCGATCTTTGCTCTTTGCACGAGGGCGTGGATCGGCCGGTCCTGGCCGTGCGGATGCGCCTTGACCCCGAGGGCAACAAGGTCAGCCATAGCTTCCACCGCGCCATGATGCGCTCTTTGGCATCATTGTCCTACGAGCAGGCGCAGGCCGCGGCAGACGGCCAGCCCGACGCCGTCAGCGCCGACTTGCTGGATCGCGTGATTAAACCGTTGTGGCATGCTTACGGGCTGCTGCAAAAGGCACGCGATCGCCGCCAGCCATTGGATCTGGATCTTCCCGAGCGGCGCATCGAGCTGACCCCGGATGGCCGGGTGAAATCGGTGAATTTCCGCGAACGCTATGACGCGCACAAGCTCATCGAAGAAATGATGATCCTTGCCAATGTCGCCGCCGCAGAAGAGCTGATCAAGCTGCGCCGCCCGCTGCTGTTTCGCGTTCACGAAGAGCCGTCATTGGCCAAGATCGACGCGCTGCGCGAGGTGGCCGAAGCCTCGGGCTTTACGCTGGCCAAGGGGCAGGTGTTGCAGACCCGTCATCTGAACAAGCTGCTGGCGCAAGCCGAAGGCACGGATTTCGACGAGCTGATCAATATTTCCGCGCTGCGCTCGATGACGCAGGCCTATTACTCGCCCGATGGCTTGGGGCACTTTGGCCTGGCGCTGCAAAATTATGCGCATTTCACCTCGCCGATCCGTCGCTATTCGGATCTGATCGTGCATCGTGCGCTGATTGCCGGGCATCATTGGGGCAAAGACGGCCTGTCGCAAACCGATGTCGACAACCTGTCGGAAACCGCGACCCATATCAGTGAAACCGAGCGCCGCTCGATGGCGGCGGAACGCGATACCACTGATCGCTATCTGGCGGCCTATTTGTCGGATCGGGTCGGGTCGGAATTCGCCGGGCGCATCAGCGGCGTGCAGCGCTTTGGTGCTTTCGTGAAGCTGGATGAAACCGGGGCAGATGGGCTGTTGCCAATCCGCGAGATCGGCAATGAATATTTCATCTTTGATCCTGACGCCCAGACCCTGATGGGGTCGGAAACCGGGCTAGAGATCAGCGTGGGCCAGCGCGTGGTGGTGCGTCTGAAAGAGGCCGTACCGGTCACGGGCGGTCTGATGCTTGAACTGATCGAGCTAGAGGGCAAAAGCCTTGCACAGGGGCCAAGGGGTCGGCGCAAGGGCGGGCCTCGCCGTATGGCGGTGCAGGCGCGCCTGAAAGAGGTCAACCGCGCGAAAAAGCGCAAGCGCATCCGGCGCGAGAAATGAAAAGGGCGGCCCTTGGGCCGCCCTTTCTTTTTCTGGCTTGGTGCGGGCTAAAGCACCAAAAGCCCTGCACCGATCACGATACCCGAAATCAGCAACACGACGACGCAGTAGCCCATGATGTCGCGCGCCTTCAGCCCGGCAATGCCCAGCATAGGCAGCGCCCAGAAAGGTTGCAGCAGGTTGGTCCAGGCATCACCCCAGGCCACGCCCATCGCAACGCGGGGCATGTCCGCCCCAAGCGCCTGCGCCGCAGGCAGCATCACCGGCGCCTGTACCGCCCATTGTCCGCCGCCTGAGGGGACGAAAATATTGATGATCCCGCCCGCGATGAAGGTCCAAAAGGGCAGGGTTTCTGCGGTCGAGATCGAGACGAAGAACTCGGACAGGCTGGTGCCCAGACCCGAGCCGACCATGATCGCCATGATCCCGGCATAAAAGGGGAACTGCACCACAATTCCCGCGCCACCCCGAATTGCTGCGTCCAAGGCCGATAGAAAGCTGCGCGCGGTTCCATGCAGCAAAATGCCCAGAAACAGGAACATGAAGTTGACGACGTTCAGGTTCAGCCCGCCTGCGGCCATGAAATGCATCACCAGCCAAGAGATTCCGGTCAGGCCGACGACCCACATCAGAAACCGGCTGTTTTCCATCCGCTCGGCCGGGGTGGGCAGGGCGGGCATCTCTGGCTGGGGCGGATCCTGCAGGGTTTGGGGCGAGACGATATAGGCCTCGGCCTCGGGGGGCATCATCATGCGATTGACGATCGGAATGACGACGAACAGCACCGCCACGATGATCAGGTTCCAGCTGGCAAAGATCGTCTGAGAGGTGGGGATGATCCCCAGCTGTGCCTCGGAGAAATGGCCCGGCGTCGAGATCGTCAGCGGGATTGAGCCCGAGATGCCGGCATGCCAGACAACAAAGCCCGAATAGGCCGAGGCGACCAGCAAGCGGTAATCGACCCGGATCTGTCGGGCCAACTCTTTGGCGAAAATGGCGCCGACGACCAGACCAAAGCCCCAGTTCACCCAGCTTGCCAGCATGGAAACCAGCGTGACCAGCACGATTGCCGAACCCGGGGTGCTGGCAAGTCCGGCCAGTTTTTCAAGCAGGCGCTTCACCGGGGGCGAACTGGCCAGAATATAGCCCGTCACCAGCACCAGAAGCATCTGCATGCTGAAATCAAGCAGCTTCCAAAAGCCCTCTCCCCACATGGCCACCACTGCTTGCGGCGAGTTCCCCTCGATCAGGATGGCGGCCAGAAATGCCAGTATCGTAAGGATAAGAACAAAAATGAATGCGTCCGGCAGCCATCTTTCCATCAGCTTGGTGGCAGGTCGGGATAAAAATCTTAGCACTGTCCAACTCCCTCAAATTGCTTGCAAGGATTTTGGGCAGCAGGTGGGGCTTTGTCCACCTTGGCAGAGGTAAATACGCAAAAGGGCGACCCTTGGGCCGCCCTTTGATCTGTTTTTCGCTGATGAGGCGCGCTTAGCCGATCGCGGCAGCTTTCACATCGTCATCGATTTTATCGGCATATTGCGCAAAGTTGTCGCTGAACATGCCAACCAATTTCTTGGCCTGCGCGTCATAGGCATTGCCATCAGCCCAGGTCTGGCGCGGATCAAGCAGCGCGGAATCCACACCCGGAACCGAAACCGGAACCTCGAAGCCAAAGTTCGGATCCTTGCGGAACTCGACATCGTTCAGCGAGCCATCCAGAGCTGCGGCCAAAAGCGCACGGGTTGCCTTGATCGGCATGCGCTTGCCGGTGCCAAAGGCGCCGCCGGTCCAGCCGGTGTTGACCAGCCAGCAATGCGCGCCCGATTCCGCGATGCGCTTTTGCAGCAGCTTGCCGTATTCCTCGGGGCGACGCGGCATGAAGGGTGCGCCAAAGCAGGTCGAGAAGGTCGGGGTCGGCTCGACGATGCCCACTTCGGTGCCCGGAGTTTTCGAGGTGAAACCCGAGAGGAAGTGATACATGGCCTGCGCCGGGGTCAGGCGTGCGATCGGAGGCAGGACGCCATAGGCGTCACAGGTCAGCATGATCACGTTCTTGGGTTGACCACCAAGGCTGTCCTTGGATGCATTCGATACATAATCAAGCGGATAGGCGCAGCGCATGTTGTCGGTGATCGAGTTGTCCTCGAAGTCCAGCTCAAGCGTATCTGCGTCAAAGACCATGTTTTCGATCACGGTGCCGAACATGCTGGTCGTGGCATAGATATCGGGCTCGTGTTCGGCGCTGAGGTTGATGGTCTTGGCGTAGCAGCCACCTTCAAAGTTGAAGATGCCATTATCCGACCAGCCATGCTCGTCATCGCCGATCAGCGTGCGCGAGGGATCGGCCGAAAGCGTGGTTTTACCCGTGCCCGACAGGCCAAAGAAGATTGCGACATCATTCTTGTCGTCATGGGCATGGTTGGCCGAGCAGTGCATCGGCATCACGCCTTTTTCCGGCAGAAGGTAGTTCAACAGCGTGAACACGCCTTTTTTGTTCTCGCCCGAATACTGGGTATTGCCGATCAGGATCAGCTTTTTATCAAAGTTGATCGCGATCACGGTTTCCGAGCGGCAGCCGTGGCGTGCGGGGTCAGCCTTGAAGCTGGGGCAGTTGACGATGGTGAACTGGGGCAGGAACTCGGCCAGTTCAGCAGCTTCGGGACGGCGCAGCAGGTGACGGATGAACAGGTTGTGCCAGGCAAGCTCGCTGACGACGCGCACATCAAGGCGCAGCGCCGGGTCAGCACCACCAAACAGGTCTTGGACGAAGTAATCGCGGCCCTTCATATGCTCCAGCATATCGGCATACAGGCGGTCGAATGCCTCGGGATCCATTGGCTTGTTGTTTTCCCACCAGATCGAATCCTCGACCGAAGGGGTGCGGACGACGAATTTATCTTTGGGCGAGCGGCCAGTATGGGCGCCGGTCGTGACCAGAAATGCTCCGCCAAGACCCAGCTTGCCCTCGCCGCGCTCGACCGCAGCATTGATCAGCGCTGGCTCCAGCAGGTTATAATAGACGTTGCCCAGCCCCGTGATTCCCTGGTCTTCCAGACGGCAGTTCGGGTTTACGCGCGGTGTGGCCATATCATGTGCTCCTGCATGAATGAGACCGGCTGAAACCGGTCCTTTTCCCGTGCTATAACATGGCAATTTGATGAGGGAAGTCCGCAAAACCGCCAGTTAGCGCAACCACAGATGTTTAGCGCAATCATTTGAATTAAGTTTGCGTGACCCCTTCATTTGCTGGCACCGATGGCGGCGGCCAAAGGCGCAAAGCTGTAAAAGTGATTCGCACCGATGAACATTCATGCTTCTTGCGTGGCGCTTGGCGGGCGCGGCCTTTTGATCCTGGGCGATGCGGGCGCGGGCAAATCGACGCTGGCCTTGGCGATGATGGCACTTGGGGCGGGACTTGTCGCGGATGACCGGACCGATCTGTACCTGCACGAGGGGCGATTGTTCGCGGATGCCCCCGCCAGCCTGCGCGGCATGATCGAGGCGAGGGGCGTTGGGATACTGATCGCCGAGGCCAAGGGTCCCATAGAAGTCACACTTGCCGTCGATCTGTCCCAAACCGAGACGGAACGCTTGCCTCTGTGGCAAGAGCGGGCTTTCCTTGGCGTCAAGCTACCTCTTGTCCGCGGCCCCATGCGCCCACATCTAGAGGCGGCACTGATGCAATATCTGGCCAAGGGAAGGGCTTTGTAATCCGTGACGGATCTGAAAGACCCCGGTGCGATGAATATGACCAGCCATAACGCGGATCTGGCCGATATGGTGGACCCCGGTGACATTGCGCAACGGCTTGTTCTTGTGACCGGCCCTTCGGGGGCGGGCAGATCGACGGCCATCAATGTCCTTGAGGATCTGGGCTATGAGGCGATCGACAACCTGCCGATGACGCTGATCCCGCGCCTGTTGGATGGACCGGCCCGGCCGATGCCGCTGGCTTTGGGATTGGATGTGCGCAACCGCGACTTTTCAGTCGGCAATCTGATCGAGCTGATCGATCGCATGACCCGGTTGCCCGCCTATGCGCTAGAGGTGCTTTATCTGGATTGCGCCCCCGAGACGCTGCTGCGCCGCTATAATGAAACCCGCCGCCGCCATCCTTTGGCACAAGAGGGCGACCCGCTTGGCGGTATTCTGGCCGAACGCGATCTGCTGGCACCGGTGCGGGGGCGGGCGGATGTCTTGCTTGATACCACCGAGATGACGCCCCATGACCTGAAGGCCGAGCTGGCCAATTGGTTCGAAACCTCGGCCGATAAACGGCTGTCGGTCTCGGTGCAGAGCTTCTCTTATAAGCGCGGGGTGCCGCGTGGTGTCGATCTGATGTTCGACTGCCGCTTTCTGGCCAATCCACATTGGATTTCGGCCCTGCGCGCCAAGGACGGCCGCGATCCCGAGGTTCAAGCTTTTGTGACCTCGGACCCGCGATTCGCAGAATTCTTTCAGCGGGTGCGCGATTTGATCCTTTTTACCCTTCCTGCTCATCTGGAAGAGGGGAAAACCCATCTTGCCATCGGATTTGGATGCACTGGCGGACAACATCGTTCCGTCACTTTGGCTGAGAGAATGGCCAGTGCTCTTGCAGAAGCCGGCTGGCAGGTGTCTAAACGTCATAGGGAACTTGAACGCCGTGAGCCGGCGCCGGCACCTGCGGACGAATTCGCCCGCTACGGGATGCCAGCACGGTGAAGCGGCAATCGATACGTGGTAGGTCGAGTTGATAGGAATCGTCATCGTGGGCCATGGTGGCCTAGCGCGTGAATATCTTCTGGCGGTAGAACATGTCGTCGGGCCTCAAAAGGGCATCCGGGCAGTCGCCATCGAAGAAGATCATGACCGCGGCCTGAAACAGGCTGAAATCTGCAAATCGGCAGATGCGGTTGATACCGGCGACGGGGTAGTCGTGGTCACGGATCTGTTTGGCGGATCACCCTCTAACCTTTCGCTACTGGCTTGTACGGCCAAAAACCGGGCCATCCTTTATGGGGCCAACCTGCCGCTTTTGGTCAAACTGGCCAAATCTCGGCACATGTCTGTCGCAGACGCCGTTGCCGCCGCCAAAGAGGCCGGCCGCAAATATATCAACAGCTATAATGTCGACCCCGCTGAGGTCGTACCAATCACGAGCCGCGCCGTTTCATGACCGAGCCTGTGACGCAATCCTTGAAAATCATCAACGAAAAGGGGCTGCATGCGCGGGCCTCGGCAAAGTTCGTTGAAACGGTCGAGCGTTTTGATGCGCGTGTGACCGTCGAAAAGGACGGGCTCGAGGTCTCGGGCGATTCGATCATGGGCCTTTTGATGCTGGCCGCGCCGCGCGGCAGCACCATCCATGTGACCGCGCGCGGGCCGCAGGCTGGCGAGCTGTCACAGGCGCTGGCCTCGCTTGTGGGCGATTATTTCGGCGAAGGCATGTAGGCCCGGCTGCGTGGAGCGCGGCTCTTATTATCATGGCAATTTGCGACAGGTGCTGATCGAGGACACG
>NZ_DALZMB010000052.1:0-26746 GCF_032007265.1 Paracoccus sp. (in: a-proteobacteria)
TTCTGGGCGCTGCCCCATCAGCTGCCCCCAGAGGGTGATTGGAAAAGCTGGGTGATCATGGGCGGGCGTGGTGCGGGGAAAACCCGTGCCGGGTCCGAGTGGGTGCGTCGGCAGGTCGAGGGGACGACCCCCGACGCACCCGGGCGAGCAAGGCGTGTCGCGCTGGTGGCCGAGACCTTTGATCAGGGTCGCGATGTGATGGTCTTTGGCGATAGCGGCATTCTTGCCTGCTCTCCTGCGGATCGGCGACCTGTCTGGGAGGCAAGCAAACGCAGGCTGGTCTGGTCCAATGGGGCGGTTGCGCAGGTTTTCTCGGCCCATGAGCCCGAGGCGTTGCGCGGCCCTCAGTTCGATGCGGCATGGGTGGATGAATTGGCCAAGTGGAAAAAGGCCGATGATACCTGGGATATGCTGCAATTCGCGCTGCGCTTGGGGGATCATCCCCAGCAGGTTGTTACGACAACCCCGCGCAATGTGGGGGTGCTGAAGGCGATCTTGAAAAATGCCTCGACCGTGGTCACCCATGCGCCGACCGAGGCCAACCGTGCCTATCTGGCAGAAAGCTTTCTGGCTGAAGTTCAGGCCCGCTATGCCGGTACCCGGCTTGGCCGGCAAGAACTGGAGGGGGTCTTGCTGGATGATGTCGAAGGCGCGCTTTGGACCACCGCGATGATCGAGGGGGCGCGGGTGGACAAGGCGCCTGTATTAGACCGGATCGTAGTTGCGGTGGACCCGGCCGTCACCGGCGGCAAGGCCAGCGATGAATGCGGCATTGTGGTGGCAGGGGTGGTCATGGCCGGGCCTGTACAGGATTGGCGGGCCTATGTTTTGGAAGATGCCAGCGTGCGGGGCGGGCCTTCGGATTGGGCGCGGGCCGCGATCGCGGCAATGGCGCGCCACGGGGCCGAGCGGCTGGTTGCCGAAGTGAACCAAGGCGGCGATTTGATCGAGAGCGTCATTCGACAGATCGACCCAAATGTTGCGTTTCGGGCCCTGCGTGCGGGGCGGGGCAAGGGGCTGCGCGCCGAGCCGGTTGCGGCGCTTTACGAGCAGGGGCGTATTCGGCATCTGCGGGATTTGGGCAAGCTGGAAGATCAGATGTGCGCCATGACCGTGAGAGGGTTTGAGGGGCGCGGCTCTCCTGATCGGGTGGATGCGCTGGTTTGGGCCATCCACGAGCTGATGATCGCACCCGCCGGAGGTTTTAGCCGTCCTGCCATTCGCGGGCTGTAAAGGCCGGGGGCTGCGCGCCCCCGCACCCCAGCGGGATATTTAGACATGAGAGAGCAGGTGCGCCGCTGTGATCCGATCAGGATTTTGCGGGGCGCGGCCGATTTTGATCAGGGTGAGGAGGGACAGATGGCGTTTCGGTTGTTCGGGCGGCAGGCACAGGCCAAGCCCGCAATGGAGATGAAGGCGAGTGCCACGGGGCGGATCGTGGCGATGGCGTCGGGTCTGGGGCGCGTGGTCTGGTCACCAAGGGATTTGGCGAGCGTGACCCGGCATGGATTTGTCGGAAATCCGGTAGGCTTTCGTGCGGTTCGCTTGATTGCCGAGGCGGCTGCCGCGGTTCCGTGGCTTTGTCAGGATCGTGAGCGGCGCTATGACGCCCATTCGGTTCTGGATTTACTGCGCAGGCCAAATCCCGGTCAGGGGCGGGCAGAATTGCTTGAGGCCTTGTTCGGGCAGATGTTGTTGAGCGGGAATGGCTATCTGGAGGCCGTGGGGGAGGGGAGCGAGGGCCTTCCGGCAGAGTTGCATGTCTTGCGCTCGGACCGGATGAGTATCGTGCCGGGTGATGACGGTTGGCCGGTGGCCTTTGAATATGCGGTGAGCGGGCGCAAGCACCGCTTTGACATGACCGGATCGCCCGATCCGATCTGTCATATCAAGAGTTTTCACCCGCTTGATGATCACTATGGCTTGTCACCGATGCAGGCCGCGGCGGTGGCGGTCGATGTTCACAACAGTGCCAGCGCCTGGTCCAAGGCCTTGTTGGACAATGCAGCGCGCCCCTCGGGGGCGATTGTCTATCGTGGCGCAGATGGTCAGGGCAGCCTTTCCGCTGAGCAATATGAGCGCTTGATCACGGAGATGGAGCTGCATCATCAGGGCGCGCGCAATGCCGGGCGGCCGATGTTGCTGGAGGGGGGGCTGGACTGGAAACAGATGGGCTTTTCGCCAAGCGATATGGAGTTTCACGAGACCAAGCAGACGGCCGCTCGTGAGATCGCACAGGCCTTTGGCGTGCCACCGATGCTGCTGGGGATACCGGGGGATGCGACCTACGCGAATTACGCCGAGGCCAACCGTGCCTTTTATCGCCTGACGGTTCTACCTTTGGCGTCTCGCGTGGCGGCGGCAATTGCCTGGTGGCTGTCAGAGCATCTGGGCAGCGAAGTTGATCTGCGCCCAGACCCCGATCAGATTCACGCCTTGGGTGAAGAGCGCGATCAGCATTGGCGCCGCATTGGCGCGGCTGAATTCCTGACGGTGGCCGAAAAGCGCATCGCGCTGGGCCTGCCGCCGCTGCCAGAGGACTGATCATGGAGGGGGGCCGATTTCTGAAAGAGCCTGCGATCTGGAGCGATCAGCGTTTTGAAACCCAAGAGCGCATCATGGCGCTGCAATTCGGGCAGGTTGAACGGCGGCTTGAACGGATCGAGGCGCTGATCGAGGGGCTGGAGCGCCGGTTATGGATGACGGTTTACGGCGTTGTCGCGGTCATCCTGACCCAAGCCGTTCAATCCATTATGCAATATGCCCCGAAAGGAGGATGAGATGAGTTCAACGGTTGGTGGGCTTGAACTGAAATTCCTGCCCGTGCGGGGCAACGGGGCGCAAGGCATCCGGACGGATGGCACCAGCATCGAGGGCTATGCAAGCCTGTTCGGGCTGTCCGATCAGGGCGGAGATACGGTTCGCGCGGGCGCCTTTGCTGCATCTTTGGCGCGGCTTCGGCAGAAGGGCGAGCGGGTGCGTATGCTGTGGCAGCACGATCCCACACGTCCGATCGGGGTCTGGGACGAGATCCATGAGGATGCCAAGGGGCTTTGGGTCAAGGGCAGGCTTTTGCCTGAGGTGGCCCAGGCCCGCGAGGCTGCGGCCCTGATTGCTGCGGGGGCGATCGATGGTTTGTCGATCGGCTATCGCACGGTCTCGGCCGAGCGGGCGGGGATAGAGGGCGCCGACAAATCCCGTGCCGTGAAGGGGCGCCGTATCTTGACCGAGCTGGACCTTTGGGAGGTTTCGCTTGTGACATTTCCGATGCTGCCTGACGCGCGTGTCGGGCGGAAGTCGGAAGATTCCATCGCTTTGGCACAGGCGTTTCACGTCGCCACCCGCGCGCTGCGCGCGGGCTAACCGGCCAAGCGCCAAGAGTTCACCACAATGGAGGGGAAGGAATGACCGAGGTGAAAGCCGCGGACGGGACAGATGTGCCCGGAGATCTGGCCGAGGAGGTGATGGGGTTCGTTTCAGAACTCAAGAACTTTCGCAAAGACATTCAGGATCAACTTAAAAAGCAGGAAGACCGCATGAATATCCTTGACCGTAAGTCCGCCCACCGTGGCCGTGCCCCGCTTTCGACAGTGGCCGATACGGACCAGCCCCATCAAAATGCGTTCAATGCCTATCTTCGCCAGGGCGATGATGACGGGCTGCGTGGTCTGGCGCTGGAAGGCAAGGGCATGACCACCATCAGCGACGGCGGCTTTCTGGCCGCTCCGCAGGTTGCCGCGCAGGTTCAGGACGCGCTGCTGGCAAGGGTTTCTTTGCGGGCGGTGGCCAATGTCGTCACGGTCGAATCCGCAGCCTATGAGGTTTTGGTCGAGCGTGGCGCCATGGGCAGCGGCTGGGCCACGGAAACCACGGTCACGGAAACCGACAGCTCGATCATCGAGCGCGTGGTCATTCCGGTCCACGAGCTTTCGGCGATGCCCAAGGCCAGCCAGCGCCTTTTGGATGATGCCGCTTTTGACATCGAAAACTGGCTGGCGGGTCGCATCGCCGAGAAATTCGCCCGTGCCGAGGCCGCAGCCTTTATCAATGGCGATGGCGTGAACAAGCCCAAGGGCCTGCTAACTGCCCCTTCGGCGGCAAACCATGCGGCCACTTCTTCTGAGATCGGGGTCATCAATTCGGGGGCCTCGGGGGATTTTCCTGTCGCCAATCCGGCCAGCACCTTGATCGAGATGGTCTATTCGCTTGCCCCTGAATTCCGGGCGAATGCGACCTTCATCATGAACTCGCGCACCGCAGCCAGCATCCGCAGAATGCGCGATGCGGATGGTCGCTTCTTGTGGAGCGATTCTTTGGCAGCAGGCCAGCCCCCCTATCTGCTGGGTTATCCGGTCCTGATCTGCGAGGACATGCCCAACATGGCACAGGGCGTCAAAGCGATCGCGTTTGGCGATTTCAATGCCGCCTATACGATCGTCGAGCGCCCCGATCTGCGGGTTCTGCGCGACCCCTTCTCGGCCAAGCCGCATGTGCTTTTCTATGCGACCAAGCGTGTCGGCGGGGGCGTGACCGACCCGCGCGCCGTCAAGCTGATGAACTTCGCCTGATCTAGGGCGAAGGGGGTGCGCTGGCTGCTTGCCGCTCCGGCAACGCAACTGTCCGCGCGCGCAACGGCAGGGCCGCGGGCGCACCCCGTTTCATCTGGCAGCAGAGAGGATCTGCGGGAAGGGAGGGATCGGAAATGATGCTAGTAGAAGAGACAGCGCCCCCGACCGAGGCGCTGCCCATTGCGGCATTTCGCGACCATCTGCGGATGGGCTCGGGATTTGCCGGGACGCAGGACGGGGCAGAAACGCTGGCATTGGCGGGCTATTTGCGCGCAGCGATTGCGACGATCGAGGCGCGCACGGGAAAGGTGTTGCTGACGCGCCGCTTTCGCCTGCGGCTGGAGGGCTGGCGTGATGATCAGGGCCAAACCTTGCCGCTTGCGCCGGTTCACGCGCTTCACGAGGTTGAAATTGATGACGGGCTGGGTGCGACAACGGTGGTTTCACCCGATTTATACCGCCTTGTGCCAGATACGCAGCGCCCCTGGGTCGCGCCGCGCGGTGGCTTTTTGCCGGCCACTCCTGATCGCGGTTTTGTCACGCTGCATTTCACCGCTGGCTTTGGTGAGAGCTGGGATCAGGTTCCGCCCGATCTGGCGCAAGCGGTGATGCTTTTGGCAGCACGCTTTTATGAGGATCGCAGCTTTGACGGGCTTGGCGCCGCGTTGCCGCATGGGGTCAGTGCCCTGATTGAGCGGTGGCGTTCGGTGCGCATTCTGGGCGCAGGCCCGGGCAGGGCAAAACGATGAGCGCGCCGCAGCTGAATGTGGCGCTGGTTTTGGAAACCCCGCTGCGAGAACCCGATGGCCATGGCGGATTTCGCCTGAGTTGGCGGGCCGAGGGTCGGCTTTGGGCCGAAATGGTGGCCGGGACCGGCGGCGAGCGCATCGCAGAGGTCGGCCCCAAAAGCCAGGTGAGCTGGCGCATCACCATCCGCGCCGCGCCCTTTGGCGATCCGCGCCGCCCGCGACCCGAGCAAAGGCTGCGCCTGGGCGAGCGGGTCTTTCAAATTCAATCGGTGGCCGAAGCCAGGCGGGATGGGCGCTATCTGACCTGCCTTGCCCAAGAGGAGTATCGCGCATGAGTTATACTGCTTCGCTGGCCTTGCAGGGGGCGGTCTATCAGGCCCTGCGCGACAATGCCCCTTTGGCCAGCCTGATCGGGGACGCCGTTTATGATGCCATGCCGGTTGCGGCACCGGGCGGGGTTTATGTCTCGCTGGGGCCCGAGGATGTGCGCGATGCCGGAGACGCCACGGCTGGCGGATCGCGCCATGATTTCGTGATCTCGGTTCTTTCGGGAACGGATGGCGCCAATGGCTTTGCCGAGGTCAAGGCCACTGCCGCAGCCGTGGCTGAAGCGCTGGAGGGGGTAAGCCTGACGCTGGATCGCGGCCGCCTTGTCGGCTTGTGGTTTCAGCGCGCAACCGCGCGTCGGGTGGAAAATGGCGCGGGCCGCAGGATCGATCTGACATTTCGTGCCCGCATAGATCTGGGCTGAGGGGAACAGCAAATGACGGTACAAAACGGACGTGATCTGTTGATCAAGATGGATATGACTGGCGATGGTCAATTCGAAACCATCGCGGGTCTGCGGGCGTCGCGCATTGCCTTTAACGCCGAGACGGTTGATGTCACCAGCCTCGAAAGCGAGGGGCGCTGGCGCGAGCTGCTTGGCGGGGCGGGGGTGCGCTCGGCCTCGATCTCGGGGTCGGGGGTGTTTCGCGATGCCACGACAGATGAGCGCGCGCGGCAGGTGTTTTTCGACGGCGAAGTGCCGCGCTTTCAGGTGGTGATCCCCGATTTTGGCACGGTCGAGGGGCCGTTTCAGGTGACCAGTCTGGAATATTCCGGCACCTATAACGGCGAGGCCACCTATGAGGTGTCGCTGGCCTCGGCCGGGGCGCTTTTATTCGTCGCATTCTAAGGGGGCGGAGATGGTCAATCCGTTCGCAGGCGAAGTCGAGATCCGACTGAATGACGAAATCCTGCCTGCCAAGTTGACGCTGGGGGCCTTGGCTGAACTTGAGGCCGAATTGGGCGATGAAAGCCTGCTGGCGATGATCGCGCGCTTTGAGGGCGGGGCCTTTAAAAGTCGCGATGTCCTGGCGGTGATCGTGGCCGGATTGCGCGGCGCAGGATGGACGGGTCGGGCAAGCGATCTGCTGCAGGCCGATCTGCAGGGCGGGCCGGTGGCGGCGGGACTTGCGGCGGCGCAATTGCTGAGCCGCGCCTTTCAAGGCCCGCCCACATGACAGCCGCAATCAAGGACCGTGCCGACAATCTTGGCCAAAACCACGCCGCTTTGGGGTTGGATTGGGCAGGGCTGATGCGTGTTGGCATGTCGCCGCGCGCGATGGGAGGGCTGGGGCTGGTTCCGGATGCGTTCTGGCGCCTTTCGCCGGGCGAGTTGGCGCTGATGTTGGGGATCAGCCCCGGCGCGGGCGTGATGACCCGGGATCGGTTGGCAGAGCTGTCAGCCCGCTTTCCCGATGCCGATAGGGCCAAGGCCGTCTCGGCCTGAGGACAATCGTTTCAATCGACAGGATGTTGCGCATGGCAAACAAGGACGGGCTTGACCATCTTGCAGATGGTCTTGGGGCTGGGCTGGGCGATGGGCTGGATCAGGGTGGCAAGATGACCGCCGCCTTTGAGGCCGAGTTGGCGCGCCTGCGGCAGTCGATGATCTATACCAGCCGCGAGGTCGGCACATTGTCCGCCGGTATCGGAGGTGGCTTGCGCCGCGCCTTTGAGGGGCTGGCCTTTGACGGGATGCGTCTCAGCGATGCGCTGAAAGGGGTGGCCCAGTCGATTGCGCATAGCGCCTTTGCGGTTGCGATGCGCCCCATCGAGCAGGCCCTGTCCGGCGCGATCACGCAAGGCATTGGCTCTTTGGCGGCAGGGGCACTGCCTTTTGCCAATGGTGGTGCCTTTGTCTCGGGCAGAGTGACGCCCTTTGCGCGCGGCGGCGTCGTGACCCAGCCCACCACATTTCCGATGCGGGGCGGGCTGGGACTGATGGGCGAGGCGGGCCCCGAGGCGATCATGCCGCTGCAACGCGGAGCCGACGGGCGCCTTGGCGTGGCCTCGAACGGGGGCGGGCAAGGTCGCGCGATGAATGTGACGATCAATGTCTCGACGCCGGATGTGGCGGGATTTCAACGCAGTCAAAGCCAGATCGCCGCTCAGATGGGCAGGCTTTTGGCGCGTGGCGACAGGAATGGATGACAGATGGCCTTTCATGAAATCAGGTTTCCAGCAAGCCTTTCGTTCGGGTCAGTTGGTGGTCCCGAGCGGCGTACCGAAATCGTCGCCCTGTCCAATGGTCACGAAGAACGACGCACCCCTTGGGCCCATTCGCGACGCCGATATGATGCGGGTCTTGGGCTGCGCTCGCTGGATGATGTGGCCACGCTGATCGCGTTTTTCGAGGCCCGGGCCGGACAGCTGCACGGTTTTCGCTGGAAGGATTGGGCCGATTACAAAAGCAGCCTGCCCAATGGCGTGCCGCATTTTCAAGATCAGATCCTGGGGCATGGCGATGGGCGCAGCACGCAGTTTCAGCTGAGCAAGGATTATGCCTCGGGGCCGGGGCGCTATGGGCGGGTGGTGACAAAGCCGGTCGAGGGCACGGTTGTGATCGGCATTGGTGCCGATCAAATGCGCGAGGTGGTGGATTTTCGGGTCGATCATGCGACGGGTATCGTTCATTTCATCGCGCCGCCCGGGCCGGGTGCGGTGGTGAGTGCAGGTTTCGAATTCGACGTTCCTGTCCGCTTTGACAGCGATCATATCGCGGTCTCGGTGGCGTCTTTTCGGGCCGGAGACCTGCCACAGGTCCCGATCATCGAGGTGCGGCAATGAGCGGGGCTTTTCTTGCGCGGGCCTGGTCGGTCGCGCGCCGCGACGGCATGGTTCTGGGTTTCACCGATCACGACCAGCCGCTGACATTTGACGGGCTGGTCTTTCGTCCTGATGCCGGGCTGAATGCGCAATCGCTGGTTCAGGTAGCCGGGCTTGCGGTGGATAATACCGAAGCCATGGGCATTCTCTCCGATGACGCGATCACGGAGATCGACCTGATGAGCGGGCGCTGGGACGCCGCTGAGGTGCATCTTTGGGAGGTGGACTGGACCGATTCGTCCAAGCGCCGCCTGATATTTCGCGGACATCTGGGCGAGGTTTCCCGCAACGGCGGGGCGTTTCGCACCGAACTGCGCGGGCTTTGCGAGCCGCTGAACCGGGTTCAGGGGCGTGTCTATCATCCGCGCTGTGGCGCCATCCTGGGCGATGGAGCATGTCGGATGGACCTAAGCAGGCCCGGCTATCAGGGCGAGGCTGCGGTGATCAGCCACAAGGATGGTGTGCGGCTGATATTGTCGGGGCTGTCAGGGCATGAGCCGGGCTGGTTTGAGCGCGGCCGCCTTGAGGTCCTGAGCGGGGCGGCAACCGGATTGGGCGGGGTCATCAAAAACGATGAAGAGACCGCCGAGGGGCGGGTGATCGAGCTATGGTCCGGTTTGGGCATCCACCCCGGCCAAGGGGATCTGCTGCGGCTAAGCGCAGGCTGTGACAAACGTGCCGAAACCTGTCGCCTGAAGTTTTCCAATTTCCTGAACTTTCGCGGCTTTCCGCATTTGCCGACCGAAGACTGGCTGCTGGCCCCCCATCTTATCCGGGCGGGCAGCACATGAGGGCGGATGTGGTGGCTGTCGCGCGTGGATGGCTGGGAACGCCTTATGTGCAGCAGGCCTCTCAGCGAGGGGTAGGGACGGATTGTCTGGGCCTGATCCGGGGCGTGTGGCGTGACATCGGCGCCCATGAGCCTGATGCGCCGCCGCCCTATACGCCTGATTGGGGCGAACTGGGCGGGGATGAGCTGTTGTTGCAGGCCGCGATGCGTCATCTGGTTTGCAAGCCCAACATGACGGCTGGGTGCGGTGATGAAACCTGGGCCAGTCATGAGGCCCCCGGCGATGTTTTGGTGTTTCGCATGCGCACCGGCGCAATTGCCAAGCATCTGGGCATCCAGCTGACCACGGGGGCTGGGGCCAGTTTTATTCACGCCTATGACAGGCACGGGGTCGTTGAAAGCCCGTTGACCCAGCCGTGGCGCGCGAAAATCGCGGGGCGCTTCGCTTTTCCGCGTTTGTAGCATTTATCGAAAGGACGGATCGCAATGGCGACGATACTGCTTTCAGCGGTCGGGGCATCGCTTGGCGCGGGCTTTGGCGGAACGGTGCTTGGCCTGTCGGGGGCGGTCCTTGGGCGCGCGGTCGGTGCCTCGATCGGAAGGGCGATCGATCAGCGTATTCTGGGACAGGGCGCGCGCGCAGTCGAGACTGGGCGTGTTGACCGGATGCGGATCCAGACTGCAGGCGAAGGGACACCGATTGCGCGCCTGTGGGGCCAGATGCGCCTTGCGGGACATGTCATCTGGGCCAGCCCTTTGACCGAGACGCGCCACACTCAGGGTGGCGGGAAGGGCGCAGGACCGCGTGTGACCGAGGTGGGCTATCGTCTTAGCCTTGCGCTGGGGCTGTGCGAAGGGCCGATCCTGGGGGTGGGTCGGGTATGGGCCGACGGCGAGGAAATCTCGGTCGATGATCTGGATTTACGCATCTATCACGGCACCGAGACCCAATTGCCCGATCCGGTCATCGCGGCCATCGAGGGCAGCGAGGCACCGGCATATCGCGGCATCGCCTATGCGGTCATCGAGGAGTTGGGGCTGGAACGCTGGGGCAATCGCGTGCCCCAGTTCAGCTTCGAGGTCTTGCGTGCTGCCAAAGGTGGAAAGGGCATGTCGCGTCAGCTCGAAGCGGTGGCCCTTATTCCGGCTACGGGCGAATATGCGCTGGCAACCACTCCGGTCAGCTTTGACCTTGGTTTGGGTGAAACCCGCGTCGCCAACCGGAATCTGGCCTCGGGGGTGACGGATTTTGCGCAATCCTTGCGTGGGTTGCGCCGCGAGCTGCCCAGTGTGGGATCTGTGTCCTTGGTGGTCTCGTGGTTTGGTGATGATCTGCGTGTCAATCACTGTAGCATCCGCCCCAAGGTCGAGGCCCGCAAGCCGGAAGGCCAGGAAATGCCCTGGCGCGCAGGCGGGATCGGCCGCAGTTCGGCACTTGAGGTTGCGCGCAGGGATGATCGCCCGATCTATGGTGGCACGCCCGCCGATGCCGCCGTGATCGAGGCGCTGCGCGCGCTTGCCGCAGGCGGTCAGCGGGCCGTTTTCTATCCCTTCATTTTGATGGAGCAGCTGGCCGGCAACCAGCGCCCGGACCCTTGGACGAACTCCGGATCGCAGCCCGTCATGCCTTGGCGTGGGCGCATCACCAGCTCTGTCGCTTTTGGCCGCACGGGCAGCCCCGATGGCACGATTGCCGCCGAGGCCGAGGTCCAGGGGTTCTTTGGCGCAGCTTTGGCTGATGACTTCAGTCGGGCCGGAGGAAAGATCAGCTATTCAGGCCCCGATGAATGGTCCTATCGGCGTTTCATTTTGCATTACGCCCATCTTTGCGCCGAGGCCGGAGGCATCGATAGTTTTCTGATCGGCTCGGAGATGGTCGGTCTGACGCGCATTCGCGGGGCCAATGGCAGCTTTCCCGCTGTGGCCGAGCTGCGCCGCCTGGCACGCGACGTTCGTACCATTCTGGGCCCGTCGGTGAAAATCGGCTATGCTGCTGATTGGTCGGAATATTTTGGCTATCATCCCGGCAATGGCGATGTGCATTTTCACCTTGATCCGCTGTGGGCCGATCCGGATATCGATTTCGTCGGTATCGACAATTACGTGCCTTTATCGGATTGGCGTGACGGCGAGGATCACCTGGACGCCAAATGGCGGCGCATCGACAACCCTGACTATCTGCGCAGCAATGTAGCCGGCGGCGAGGGCTTTGACTGGTATTATGCCCGCGACGCCGACCGCGACGCGCAGATCCGTACGCCGATCACCGATGATGCCTATGCCGAACCATGGATCTGGCGCTACAAGGATATTCGCAACTGGTGGTCCAGCCCCCATCACGACCGCATCAAAGGTGCGCGCCAAAGCCAGCCAACTGCATGGATTCCCGGATCCAAGCCGATCTGGTTCACCGAGATGGGCTGTGCGGCGATTGATAAGGGCACCAACCAGCCCAATAAGTTTCTGGATGCCCATAGCTCGGAATCACAGCTGCCCTATTATTCGGACGGGCAGCGCGATGACGCCATCCAAGCGGCCTATCTGCGCGCAATGACGGAATATTGGGGCAATCCAGCGCATAACCCGCCCCGGGCGGCCTTCGGACGGATGGCGGCCGGGCGCATGGTCGATATGGCGCGTGCTCATGTTTGGTGCTGGGATGCCAGACCCTATCCGGCCTTTCCGGCGCGGCGTGATTTGTGGTCTGATGGTGGGGCATGGGCGCGTGGGCATTGGCTGAATGGCCGTGCCTCGGCCGCGCCTTTGGCAGATGTCGTGGCCGAGATTTGTCTTGAGGCCGGCGTGCGCCATTTTGACGTTGCGGGGCTGTCTGGCGTGGTGCGGGGCTATGCCCCTGGCGGGCTTCAGACCGGGCGTGCGGCCTTGCAGCCTTTGATGCTGGCCTATGGTTTCGATGCGGTTGAACGAAACGGCGTTTTACGCTTCACGACGCGCGATGCCCGGGTGGATGCATCCGTCACCCGCGATGATCTGGCCCTGGCGGACGGCGTTTCGGGCTTTGAGGTTGTCCGCGCATCCCAGGCCGAAATTGCCGGGCGCATCCGGCTGACCCATATCGAGGCCGGGAATGATTTCAGCACCGTCACTGCCGAGGCCATGTTGCCTGATGGGGAATTTGCGCAGGTCGCCGATAGCGAACTGCCCTTGGTTCTGACCCGTGCCGAGGGCCGGGCCATGGCTGAGCGCTGGCTCTCGGAGGCGGTGATTGCGCGCGATAGCCTGCGTTTTGCCTTGCCACCCTCGCGCAGCGATATTGGACCGGGGGATGTGGTCCTTGTCCACGAGGATCGCGGGCACCCCAAGCGTTGGCGCATCGACAGGATCGAGCGGGCAGGCGGGCAGGTTCTTGATGCGGTGCGGGTCGAGCCGGGGGTGTATCGCGCGGCACGCGCAAGCGACGACACCGTCGCGCTGCGCCCCTTCACGCCTGCCGTTCCCGTGTGGCCGGTCTTTCTGGACCTGCCGCTTTTGCGCGGGGATGAGGCCCCTTATGCGCCCTATCTGGCCGCAACTGCCACGCCTTGGCCGGGGCAGGTCTCGGCCTGGATGTCCGATCAGGTTCAGGGTGGTTACCGGCTGAATACCCAACTGGACCGGCGCGGCGTGATCGGGCGCAGCGAGACGCCTTTGGCGGCCGCGCGTGCAGGGGTCTGGGACCGTGGCCCCGCGTTGCGGGTGCGGCTGAAAGGGGGCGGGTTGCAAAGCGTCACCGAGGCGGGGCTGTTGGCCGGGGCCAATTTGTTGGCGATCGGGGATGGCAGCCCCGAGGGCTGGGAGCTGATCCAATTTGCGCAGGCCACCCTGATTGCCCCCGATCTGTGGGAGATCAGCCATCGTCTGCGGGGGCAGGCCGGGACAGATGCCTTTATGCCCGAGGTTTGGCCTGCGGGCAGTATCGTCGTCTTGCTGGATGGTGCGGCGCGACAGGTCGATTTGGCCCCCTCGGCCCGCAATCAACAGCGTCACTGGCGCATTGGACCGGCATCGCGCGGCCCAGATGATCCCAGCTATCGCCAGATCGACATGGCCTTTCGCGGCGCGGGCTTGCGGCCTTTGGCGCCCTGCCATCTGAATGTTGCGCAAAGGCAGATCACATGGGTTCGACGCGGGCGCATTGCGGCGGATGGTTGGGACGGTCCTGATATTCCGCTGGGCGAAACGCGCGAGCGATATCTGCTGCGGCTTTTGCAAGCCGAGACCTTGCTGTCCGAGGTTGTGGCCGAGACCCCGGAATGGACCATTTCACCCGTGCTTTGGCAGCAAATTCCACCGGGCAGCGCCCTGATCATCGAAGTTGCGCAGCTATCGGATGAATTCGGGCCGGGCCCCTTTGTCAGGAGAACGATCAATGTCTGAGAACACCACAAGCAACAACGGCTTGCCCCTTTTGATGCCCGCTCAGGCGCAAAAGCATGTCACCGTGAATGATGCGCTGTTGCGGCTGGACGCGATGGTCGATCTGGTGCTGCAAAGCCTGACGCGAACAACGCCGCCAGAACTTGCCCCGGACGGCATGTGCTGGGCGGTTCCTGCGGGCGCGGTCAATGGCTGGCAGGGCAAGGCGGGGCTAATCGCGATTGCCGCGAATGGCGGCTGGGTTTTTGCCGCGCCCAAATATGGGCGTCGCGCCTTTGTCGCCGATCAAGGGGTCCAGGCCATTCACGATGGGCAGGTCTGGGTGGCCGGGGCGCTTGATCTGGGGGGCCATGGCTCTGGGTTGGTGGCCACGCAAAGCAGTCATGAGGTGACTTTGACCTCTGGCGCGCAGATCGATAGCGCGCTGATCATCCCCGCTGGCGTGATGGTGATTGGCGTTGTGGCCCGAGTGACCACCGCGATCACAGGCACGCTGACGTCTTGGCGGATGGGCACCCCAGGCGCAGAGAATCGTTTCGGTGAAGGCTTGGGTAAAGGCCAGGGCGCCTGGGCGCGCGGGATCTTGTCTCAACCCATGACCTATTGGGATCCGGCGGCGGTTCGGCTGACGGCCACGGGTGGCAATTTCGCGGGCGGAAAGGTGCGGCTGGTCGCCCATTGGTTGGAACTGCGCCTGCCAAATTGAGCTGTGGCTTTTCGTGCCCGTCCCTTTCCGATAGAAGAAGGGTCGAAACAGGACGGGCATATCAGATGAATCTGCAAGGAGATCTTGGGGCTGTGGCAGCTTTGAATGACGCCGTCCGACCGGACCCACTTTGGACGCGCATCCAACGAGAGGCGCGCGTCGCTGTGCGCGAAGAGCCGCTTTTGGGCGCGTTGATTCATGCCGGATTGCTGCATCACGCCACATTCGAGGCCGCATTGGCCTATCGATTCTCGTTGAAACTGGCCTCGCGCGAAATGAGCGAGCAGATCTTGCGTGAACTGGCCGATGCCGCCTATGCACGCTCGCCCGAGCTGGGACGGGCGGGGCGCGCCGATCTTGAAGCGGTTTATGATCGCGACCCTGCGACGCATCGCCTGATGCAGCCCATCCTGTTCTTCAAAGGATATCAGGCGCTGCAAGCTTATCGAATCGGCCATTGGCTATGGCAGGAGGGCCGTCATGACATGGCCTATTTCGTGCAGATGCGCTGCTCGGAGGCCTTTGGCGTGGACATTCATCCGGCCGCCAAGATCGGTACGGGCGTCATGATCGATCACGCACATTCCATCGTCATCGGTGAAACGGCGGTGGTGGGCAACGACGTGTCGATGCTGCATTCGGTGACGCTTGGCGGTACGGGCAAAGAGGATGGCGATCGTCATCCCAAGATCGGCAATGGCGTGATGATTGGTGCGGGCGCGAAAGTGCTGGGCAATATCCGGGTTGGCAATCATTCGCGCATTGCCGCGGGTTCGGTCGTGCTGAGCGAGGTTCCCCCCGGCAAAACCGTGGCCGGTGTGCCGGCGCGCATCGTTGGGGATGCGGGTTGTGCCGATCCTTCGGGGTCGATGAACCAGCTTTTGGGCCACGAGGGTTTGTTTTAACCCCGGCGCCGCTAGCCTGCGTCACGACGAACCAAGGATGCAAAGCAGCAGCAAATTGCGGGCACGGGTTTAACTCCGTGCCCGATCTTGATCACAGCCAGTCGCGATTGCCGCTGCCGGTCAGTTCTTGCAAGGTGATGTTTTCACGCTGAAGGCGCGCGTCCAATTCCTGCAAGATCGTGCCAACCAGCGAAAACCCCTGAAAGATCAGCGCTGAATAGATCTGGAGCACGCTGGCACCTGCACGGATTTTCTCCCAGGCATCATCGGATGAGGAAATCCCGCCAACGCCAATGATCGGGATCGCGCCATTGGTCTGGCGATAAAGCCTTGCCAGAACACGGGTCGAACGTTCAAAAATCGGTGCCCCCGAAAGCCCTCCTGCCTCGCGTGATTGGGCATCGGTGATGCCCTCGCGTGACAGGGTGGTATTGGTGGCGATAATCGCATCAACGCGGGCGTTCAGCGCAACAGCTGCAATATCGGCAATGCCTGCCTCATCAAGGTCCGGCGCGATCTTGATAAAGACCGGAGGCCGTTTGGACAGCGCATTGCGGGCGCTGATCACACCGTCAAGAAGCGCGGCAAGGGCTTCGGGCCCCTGAAGATCGCGCAGCTTTTCGGTGTTGGGCGATGAGACATTGACGGTCACGAAATCCGAGACCTCGCCGGCCTGACGCACGACCTCGGCAAAATCGGCGCTGCGGTCCTGGCTGTCCTTGTTGGCGCCGATGTTCAGGCCGACCGGAATGCCGCCCCGATTTGCGCTTTTGTGATGCGCCAGCCGGCTCGCGATGGCGGCGACCCCTTCGTTGTTAAACCCAAAGCGGTTGATGATTGCGGATTCGCCCGTCAGCCGGAATAAGCGGGGTTTGGGGTTGCCCGGTTGCGCACGCGGGGTAGCTGCGCCGACTTCGATAAAGCCAAAACCAGCCTTGGTCAGCGCTTTGATCACGCGGGCATTCTTGTCAAATCCCGCAGCCAGACCCAATGGGTTTTCCAGCGCCAATCCCGCAATCTGCGTCTTGAGGCGTGGCGAGGTGAAGGGCTTTCCGGGCAAGGGAACAGCGCCCGCACGCAAAGCCATGATCGACAGCTCATGCGCGTGTTCGGGGCTGAATTTATGCAGCGCGCTTAGGCCCAGTCTCTCGATCAGCTTCATGCGAGTTCTCCGATGTCATGGCCGGTGGAGCTAAGGGGGATGGGGCGTTGCCACAAGATATCGGCCCGCATCATATCGCGGTAAAGATGCGGAAACAGCGCACCACCGCGTGAGGGCTCCCATTTCAGGGGGTCCAGTTTGTCGGCATCAAGAGCCAGCAGCATCAGCCCGCTTTCACCTGCAAAATGCTTGGCCAAAGTGCCCGGCACCTGCGCGGCGGTCGAAAGGTGAATATAACCATCCGCCAGATCAACTGGCGCGCCAGAGGTTTGGCCCGCCAGATCAAAAGCAAGATATTCGGATTCGCGAAGGATTTTATAGATCAGCATGCGCGTGTCTTGCGTCGGCTCTGCCAGCGGGTCAAGGACGAGTTAGCCCTTGCCGCAGCCTTTTGTGAATCGCCTGCAGGGGGTGCCCAAGATCCGCGTGATTTGAGATTGGCGCACATTGACGCCCGCATGCGCTTGAACCAATCTGGCCCCTGAAATTCGCAATTCTGATGGGTGGGTATTTGTGATGACACGCTGGTTCATGGTCTCGGTTGCGGGCATCGCGCTTTGGGCAAGCGCTGCGCAAGCCGATTACACGCTTCATATCCTGCACATCAACGACTTTCACAGCCGGGTCGAGGCGATCAATGGCTCGGACAGCACCTGCGACGCCGAGGCGGATGCCAAGGGCGAGTGCTTTGGCGGGATTGCGCGGCTTGGTACGAAAGTGCGCGAATTGCGCGATCAGCTGAAGGCCGAGGGGCAGAATGTCATTTTGCTTGATGCGGGCGATCAGTATCAGGGCAGCCTTTTCTATACGACCTATAAGGGCAAGGATACGGTCGAGTTCATGAAGGCTATTGGCTTTGACGCAATGGCCGTCGGCAACCATGAATTCGATGATGGCCCAGAGGGGCTGGCTGTGTTGGCCGATGGCGTGGCCTTTCCGATTGTCTCGGGCAACCTTGATCTGAGCAAATCCAACGTTTTGAATGGCAAGATTGACGACACTTTGACCCTAGAGGTCGGTGGGGAAAAGATTGGCATCGTTTCGGCACTGGCCACGGATACGCCGGAAACGGCCTCGCCCGGCGAGGCGGTCGTCTTTCACGACGATATCGAAAGCCTGACGCAGGATGCCGAGGCGCTGAAAGAGGCGGGGGTGAACAAGGTCATTGCCTTGACCCATGTCGGCTATAAGCGGGATCTGCAGATCGCCGAAAAGGTCGCGGGCGTCGATGCGGTGATCGGGGGGCATAGCCATACACTTTTGGGGGATATGGAGGGCGCAAGCGGCCCCTATCCCACCCTGGTCAAAGATGCGGCCGGCGTCGAGGTTCCGGTTGCCACGGCCTATGCTTACGGCAAGTATTTGGGCCATCTGGTTTTGACCTGGGATGACAAGGGCAAGCTGATCAAGGCCGAGGGCCAGCCGATTTTGCTGGATGCCTCGGTCAGCCCCGATCCGAAGCTTGCCGCCCGCGTCAGCGAAATGGCCGAGCCGATCAATGCGCTGAAACAAAAGGTCGTTGCCGAGATTGCAGCGCCCATCAACGGTGATCGCAACGATTGCCGGCAGCGCGAATGTGAAATGGGCAATGTTGTGGCGGATGCCATGCTGGACCGGGTACGCGCCCAAGGTGTCACGATCGCGATTGAAAACGGGGGCGGATTGCGCGCCTCGATCGATCAAGGGCCAGTGACGATGGGCGAAGTCCTAAGCGTTCTGCCGTTTCAAAACACGCTATCGACCTTTGAGCTGAAGGGCGCGGACGTTGTGGCCGCCCTTGAAAACGGCGCCAGCCAATATGAAGAGGCGGCGGGCCGCTTTGCGCAGGTTTCCGGGCTGAAATATACGGTCGATCCGGGCGCAAGCGCAGGGTCGCGCATCAGCGATGTTCAGATCTATTCGGGTGATGGCTGGCAGCCAATTGATCTAACGGCCGTTTATGGCGTGGCCTCTAACAACTATCTGCGCTCGGGCGGGGACGGGTTCAAGATATTCGAGACGGCAGCCATCAATGCCTATGACTTCGGTCCCGATCTGGCGGATGTTCTGGCAGAATACCTGTCACGCAAAGGGGCGGGCTTCAAACCCGAGCTGGATGGGCGGATCACGGTTAAGCCTGTCGCCGCGGCGCCCGCAGAAGACGCCACGACGCAAGCGCCCAAGGCCAATTAAGCTGCCGATCCCCACAAGGTCTGGGCGGCATTTGGGCAGGCCTTAGTGGACGCAGGCAAGCTTGCGCCCGGATTTGACATGGCGGTCTGCCAGCTCGTGGCCTTTGTGATCATCCAGCAGAGGCCGCGACGCGACGGGCTGGTGCTGGTCTCGGCTACGCAACTCTGGAAATAGCGAGAAAATCTCGCGGCGCGCAGCCGCATCCATGCCGCCGATTGCCTGTGGGCCCAGAAAAAGGGACTCGGTCCACGCCCCGTTTGAAAGCAGGATTTCATGGCGATCAAGCAGCAGGTGCAGATAGGTGACCCCCTCGGCAGGGTGCAGCACCTCGATCCCATCCACCCCTCGCAGGTGCTTTGCTGGTACCAAAACCTCTTTTGACCCTGAAAAACGCCGTGAAGTTGCCGAGTTGATCAAGATGCGATGCTGGGGCGAGACGGTCAGGTCACTTGAGGGAAGCTGCGCACCCAAGGCCCCCGCCGAAATGCGCACGGGCAGAAGGTTGGGTTGCAGATCCAGACGCCCGGCCGACACATAGGTCTGTCCAATCCAGCGGATCGGTTGAAGGCCGTGATCGCGGGTCAGGACCAGATCTCCGACGGCTAGGGTTTCCACCAAGCGCTTGCCGCCTTCAGCCTCGATCCATGTGCCGCGGGTAAAACAAGGGGGATCGGCTGGGAAATAATCAAATCCCTCGCCCATCTGGGGGGCATAGGCCGAAGAAAATCTGAAGGTCTCGGCCGGGTTGAAGCGGGGCGTGACAATCTGACCATCGGGCGTTTTAACCGAGACGGGAAAGATGAAAAGCGCCGTGCGGTCGGCCACGATTTCCTTGGTGTACCAATCCTTTGGGCTGTAATAGCCGGGAAAGAAAATCGCGAATTCATTGCCCTGACTATCGGTGATGTAGGATCCGGGCACGCTGGACAGCTGCGTGCCATTGGGCATGATCCGGCCACCAAAACTGGTATCCTCGATCAGGATCTGCATGTCGGGCCTTAGGCCCTGATCTGCGGGCGAAAGATAACTGAACTGATTATCGTTATCGCTGATCGTGACCGTCGACAGCGTGGCATTTTGAAAGCTAAAGCTGTTGTAGTAGTTATAATAGGGCCGGTGGGCATTCATATCGTACGGGTCAATGTCCCGGTTGAGCCAAACCGGTTGAGGTAATATCGCCATAAGAATGTCGGATGGCATGGAGCTACCTTGCAGCCTAGGGTTGATACACAAGTACAACCACGGCGCCCGTCTCATCTCCTAGACATATAGCTATTCAAAGTGATCTTTCCTGGCTTAAGCCCAGGATGGTGATCGATTTGCAACAAAATATCGTGTTAATTAATTGTTTATTAACGAAAATTTAAGATTTCGTTAATCTTTGGACCAGCCTCGGGCTCAGGCCTCGGGGTCAGGCCTCAGGGTCGGCGTCCAGCTCGGTCGAGAGGAAGCGCTCGAAGTCATCCAGATCAACGGGATCGAACTGACCAAAGCTTTGCATCCAGACCGAGGCATGGCGCATGCTGTCGGGCTGAAGCTTGCACCAGATGATCCTGCCGCGCCTTTCCTGACGGATCAGCCCCGCCGCGGCGAGGGTCGCCAGATGCTTTGAAATCGCCGCAAGGCTCATGTCAAAGGGCTGTGCCACATCGGTGACGGACATGTCGTCTTCCAGCAGCATGGCAAGGATCGCACGCCGCGTCGGATCGGCCAGCGCGGCGAATATGAGGTCAAGAGTGGGCGGTTGAAGCGTCATCACGCCATTGTTCAACTTTCGGGTTGAATATGGAAGGGGGCGCACGAGGGCGAAGGGCAGACCTTTGGTCGCAGATGGGCCTTTATCAACATTAAGCAAAATCAATGACTTAATAATATTTCCGCGCTGCTTGACTCACGCCCCCCCTGCACCTATCAACGCCGCAATCGAGTCAGGGAGCAACGGCTTTGAACACAGGACCCGACACAGAGGCCGAAAGGGCCCGTGACGCGGCCCGGTTGCAAGAGCTGGAGACCCGACTGAAGGGGAAAAGCGGCATCGCTCGCGGATCTCGGACAGAAGATCACTTTAGTCAGGCCAATATGGCTTGGCGTATGGTGACGGAGATGGTGGCGGGTCTGCTGCTGGGCTTCGGAGTAGGATACGGTCTGGACTATCTGATGGGCACGATGCCGATCATGTTGGTCATTTGCGTCCTTCTTGGCCTTGTGGCCGGTGTGAAGGTCATGATGCGGACCGCTGCGGAAATTGGAAAGAAGCCGGGGCATTCCGGCGACCACGAGGGTGAATGACGATGGCGACAGAAGAACACGGCGGTGGCTTGAACTTCCACCCGATGGACCAGTTTATCGTCAAGCCGTTGTTCGGTGACGGTGCTGTTCACTGGTACACCCCCACCAACGCGACGCTGTGGATGGCGCTGACCGTTCTTGCGATCATCGCTTTGCTGGTTTTCGGCACGCGTGGCCGCGCTGTGGTTCCCAACCGTACCCAGTCGATCGCCGAGCTGATGTACGGCATGGTTCGCAAAATGGTCGAAGATGTGACCGGCAAAGACGGGGTGAAGTATTTCCCCTATGTCATGACGCTGTTTTGCTTCATTCTTTTCGCTAACGCGCTGGCCTTGCTGCCCAAGTCGTTCTCGTCGACCTCGCATATCGCTGTGACCGCGGTTCTGGCCGTCTTGGTGTTCGTCGGTGTGACGGTTCTGGGTTTCGTCAAGAATGGCGCGCATTTCCTGGGCCTGTTCTGGGTTAGCTCGGCACCCTTGGTGCTGCGTCCGGTTCTGGCCGTGATCGAGCTGTTCTCGTATTTCGTTCGCCCTGTCAGCCATTCCATTCGTCTTGCTGGCAACATCATGGCGGGCCACGCAGTTCTTAAAGTTTTCGCAACCTTCGGCGCCATTGCGATGATCATGCCGCTGTCGGTTCTGGCTATTGTCTCGGTCTATGCACTTGAAGTGCTGGTGGCTGTTGTGCAGGCCTATGTCTTTACCATCCTGACCTGTGTCTACCTCAAGGACGCGCTGCATCCGTCGCACTAAGCGGCGGATCAGGGTCAGACAAAAGTTTCAATCTTTCCAAGCCTCAAGGAGCATGAACATGGAAAGCCAACTCGCTCAACTCGGTCAGTACCTCGGCGCGGGCATTGCTTGCTTCGGCATGGCTGGTGCTGCAATCGCTGTGGGTAACGTCGCTGGTAACTACCTGGCAGGCGCACTGCGCAACCCGTCGGCAGCTGCTTCGCAAACCGCGACGCTGTTCATCGGCATGGCATTCGCAGAAGCTCTGGGGATCTTCTCGTTCCTCGTCGCTCTGCTGCTGTTGTTCGCAGTCTGATCCTTTGCCATCCTTGCGGTTGGGTGGGGGCGTGATGCGCCCACCCGATTGTGAAACGACCGGCATGGGGTAGGATATGTTCAGCCTGTTACAACAGACCGCGCCCGCCGTGGTCGAATCAACTGAAACGGTGGTCATCACCGAATCCGCAGAAGCCGCGCAACATGTTGCGACCGCTGCGGATGCCGTTGCCGCTCATGGCGCATCGGCCCCCGGGATGCCGCAACTCGACGTTACCACCTATGGCAACCTGATCTTCTGGTTGCTGATTGCATTGGTGGTCATCTACTGGGCGCTTTCGCGCATTGCGCTTCCGCGCATTGGCGGCGTTCTGGCAGACCGTCAGGCAGCCATCACCGGCGATCTGATGTCCGCCGAGGAATTCAAGCAGAAGGCCAAGGACGCCGAAGCTGCCTATGACAAGGCGCTTGCGGATGCCCGGGCTGAAGCTGCGAAAATCGTGGCGGCCAATAAGGCAGACATCCAGAAAGAACTGGATGCGGCAATCGCGCATGCGGATGCCGAGATCTCTGCCCGGACCTCTGAATCTGAGCAGCGCATCGGCGAGATCCGCGCTTCGGCACTGGACGATGCACGCCTTGTGGCGCGCGATGTCACCGAAGAGCTGGTTCGCGTCTTTGGCGGTTCGGCCGATTTGGGTCTGATCAACGAGGCCGTCGATCAGCGCCTGAAAGGAAGCGTGCAATGAAACGTCTCAGCATTCTTCTGGCTCTGAGCGCGAGCCCGGCCTTTGCGGCCTCGGGCCCGTTCTTCTCGCTGGCCAATACCGATTTCGTCGTGACGATCGGTTTCCTGGTCTTCGTGGGGATCTTGCTTTATTTCAAGGTTCCCTCGATTGTCGGCAAACTGCTTGACAAGCGCGCCGAAGGCATCCGTGACGATCTGGCCGAAGCCCGTCGTCTTCGCGAAGAAGCTCAGGAGATCTATGCCTCCTACGAGCGTCGTCAGCGCGAAGTCAGCGGTCAGGCAGATGAGATCGTCGCAAATGCCAAGCGTGCTGCGACGGCTCAGGCCGAGAAGGCGAAAGAAGACCTTAAAGTCTCGATCGCTCGTCGTCTGAAAGCTGCCGAAGAGCAGATCACCAGCGCCGAAACCGACGCCGTTCGCGCAGTGCGTGACCGTGCGATCCAGGTTGCCGTCTCGGCAGCAAGCGAGATCCTGAAACAACAGGTTTCGCCCGCAGATCGCAGCGCCGGCATCGACAAAGCTATCGAAGATGTCAGCCGCCGTCTGAACTAAGATCAGACGCGCCAAGAATATTCACTGGACAGTGATCTAAGCCCTCGCCCCCGCGGCGGGGGCTTTTCCTATTGGTGGCGCGGATCGGGCGGGGGCATCGCGCTGCGTGGGGCCACGGATTGCCCATGAAAAAGGCCGGGAGGTGATCCCGGCCTTTTCGAATGTCTTTGGCTGATTAAGCGATTATCGGGTCGGATAGATCAGCACTTCGACGCGGCGGTTTTGCGCACGGCCTTGAGCGGTGTCGTTCGACGCGATCGGCTGAGCCGAGCCACGGCCAACGGTCGAAACGCGGTTCTGGGCCACGCCAGCTGCGGTCAGGATGCCTGCGACCGAACGCGCACGGCGCTGCGACAGGTCCATGTTATAGGCCTGCGAGCCGGTCGAGTCGGTATGGCCGATGACCTGGATCGTGCTGTTGGGATATTGGTTCAGGTTGCGGCCGATCGTGTACAGATCATTCTGGCCGGTCGCCGAGACGGCTGCGGAATCAATCGCGAACAGCGCCGATTCCGGCATCATCACCGCCAGGTGGTCGCCACGGTTGACGATCTGGATATTGGGGTTGGTGATCTGCTGTTTCAGCGCGCGTTCTTGCTGGTCAAGCAGCGAGCCGCCGACAGCGCCCACGGCCGAACCAAGGATCGCGCCTTTCACGGCGTTTTGCTTGCTCTCACCCGCGCCGATCAGACCGCCAACCACGGCGCCGGCAATGGCGCCCTGCTGGGTGCGGCTCATCTGACCCGTGCCGTCGGTCGGCTGGGTACATGCGCCAAGTGCGAAAACGCCTGCCGAAGCAAGAAGCAGCGAAATGCGGGTGTTCATTCCTAAACCTTTCCTTTGGGTCGCATGGGCGCCCCGTTGTCCCTGTTGCGGCTCATAAAAGAGCGGCTGACGTGAAAACTGAGATAGCCTGTCATAGGTTCCCGCCAAGTGCCAGAGTTCTTGCACTTTTGTTGGCTGTCGCCCGATCAGAAACTCGCGATGGCAAGGGGCGCAAGAACGGCGCCTTCGCGCGTCAGCAAGATGCGCTTGACGGCCTCGCCCCAGTGATAACCGCCAATTGCGCCCCCCTTGCGGGTCACGCGGTGGCAGGGCACGGCCCAAGACACAGGGTTCTGGCCAACAGCCGTACCAACGGCGCGCACCGCACCCGGCTGGCCGATGCGATCGGCAAGATCGGCATAGCTGGTGACCTCGCCAAAGGGGATGTCCAGCAGGCCGCGCCAGACCTTGACCTGAAAGGGCGTGCCGACAAGACGCACGCGGACCTCTCCTTGGCCCGTCTCCAGGGCTTGGATGGCCGGGGCCAAAGCCTCGGGTGCCTCGACATAGCGGGCGCGGGGCCAGCGACGTTCCAGATCCTGGCGGACCTCTGCCTCGGGGGTTTCCTTGGCAAAGCCAAGCGCCCAGATCACGCCTTCGGCGCCAAAGGCAATGACCGTGCCCATGGCTGTCTCGAAACGGCCTGTGCAGATGGTCATGCCGCGCTCGTCAGTCGGGGTTTCCGCCACCACGATGGTCAGGCCAGGCTGTGGCAAAGTCCTAGAGAACAGGGTTTTGGTCATGGCGCCTCGCTTTCGTGAGATAATGCAGCAAATGCGACACGAGTTCCGCAGTCAGGTCAAGTTCGCCTGCTTGCACAAAGCCGCGGGGCAGGGCATCAGATCACCATGAGCAAAGCCAGTTCCCCCCGCCTTCCTCAGGCGTTGCCCTTTGGCACGCAGGTCGCCTTTTTCTCGCGTTTGCGCGAAAGCAATCCTGCGCCTGTGACCGAGCTGAACTTCGTCAACCCCTATACGCTGGTCGTAGCCGTGGCGCTGTCGGCGCAGGCCACCGATATTGGCGTCAACAAGGCGACCAAGGCGCTTTTCGCGCAGGTCCAGACGCCTCAGGCGATGTTGGACCTGGGCCTTGAAGGTCTGACCGAGCATATCAAGACGATTGGGCTTTTTCGCCAGAAAGCCAAAAACGTCATGGCCATGTCGAAAATCCTGGTCGAGGATTATGACGGGCAGGTGCCCAGCTCGCGTGCGGCGCTGATGCGCTTGCCCGGCGTTGGCCGCAAAACGGCGAATGTCGTTTTGAACACCGCCTTTCACATGCCCGCCCAGGCCGTCGATACCCATATCTTTCGCGTGGGTAACCGCACCCATATCGCGCCCGGGCGCGACGTCGATGAGGTCGAGCGTGCGATCGAAGATAATATTCCCGCCGAATTCCAGCAGGATGCCCATCACTGGCTGATCCTGCATGGCCGCTATATCTGTCAGGCCCGACGTCCGCGCTGCGCGGTTTGCGTCGTCTCTGATCTGTGTCCCTATGAGGAGAAGACCATATGACTACCCCCTACGTGATCGGCATCGGCAATGCAGTCATGGATATGATCGCGCCGACCGAGGATGCGGTGCTGGCCCAGCTCGGCATCGAAAAGGGGATCATGCAGCTGATCGATCGTGATCGTGCCGAAGCGCTCAGTGCCGCACAAGCGCAGGGCCAGACCGCCGCGCGTCTGGTGCCGGGCGGATCTGTTGCCAATACCTTGGCAGGGATTGGTATGCTTGGGCTGAAAACCGCCTTTATCGGCAGGGTTGCGGCAGATGGTCTGGGCCTGTCCTATGCAGAACAGACCGAGGCCTCGGGCACGGTGTTCGTTAATGCGCCGGTCGCGGGTGAAGTCGATCCGACGTCGCGTTGCCTGATCTTTGTCACCCCCGATGGCGAGCGTTCGATGAACACCTATCTGGGGATCTCTGCCGAGCTGGGCGAGGATGATGTTGATCCGGCCGTGTTTTCCGGCGCGGGCTGGCTGTTCCTTGAGGGGTATCTTTTCGACAAGCCCAAGGGCAAGGCGGCGTTTCTTAAGGCGGCACAAGCCTGTCACGATGCCGGCGGGCAGGCTGGCATTGCTTTGTCCGACCCGTTCTGCGTCGATCGCCACCGCGAAGACTTCCGCCGACTGATCGCGGGGCCGATGGATTATGTGATCGGCAATGTCCATGAATGGACCTCGCTTTATCAGACCGATGATCTTGAGGCGGCCTTGGCGCAGGCCCGCGCAGATTGCGGCCTTGTGATCTGCACCCGCTCTGGTGAGGATGCGATCCTGATCCGCGGCGAAGAGCGCGTCTCGGCGCCGGTCCATAAAATCGTCCCCCTCGACGCGACTGGTGCGGGAGATCAGTTCGCCGCGGGCCTGATCTATGGATTGGCAACCGGGGCTTCGCTGGCTGCGGCGGGTCGCATGGCTTGTATCGCTGCCGCCGAGGTGATCGGCCATGTCGGCCCGCGCCCCGAACGTGACCTGCGCGCTGATTTCCGCGCAGAGGGGCTGATCTGATCCCTAAAAGGGGCAAGCTGCGAAACTTCTTGGATTAAACCGCGTTGATCGCAGGCTTTGCCCCGGCCACCATTTGGTTAGAACGGGGCTGGGGCGGGGCTGTTTCCCGCGACAATGTGCTTTCCTGCAGGAGGACGAGATGGGACTTTTTGACAAGATCAAGGGCGCAATCTGGGGCGAGGCCGAGGCCGCAGAGCCGGCGGCGCCCGCGCCCAGCCCGGCACCTGC
>NZ_DALZMB010000053.1:0-26339 GCF_032007265.1 Paracoccus sp. (in: a-proteobacteria)
CTACCACGCTGGATTCACGAGATGAATCCCTCACGTGATTTGTGCAACAGAGCCCCTTCACCTGACCTATTTCCGATGAAAACAGGAAATGCCTCGAGCATCCCGCTTTTGGCCCAGATTGACGCGATGTTGCTGGCGGCCCCGAACCTGTCGCAATTTGCAGAAAACTTTGCAAACTGGCTGCGTGCAAGATATGAGCGGCGCGCCATTGATGAAACGCCATGGTATTCCACGGTTATCGGTAAATGGCAAAAGATTATGGACTTATTTTTGGCGGAATTACGTCCAGAGATTGCTCGTGTCTCGAATGCGTTCAAAAATGCAGCTGAATATCACGGCATGGATGTGGTGATCGCCACATATGAGGCCACCTTTCCGGCTTGATTATCCCGCGCGCACCTTTTCAGAGGGTGCGCCCGTGGTGATCAGGCCGCCGCAGCTGGTTTTGCTGCCAATATGCGCGACGGGGCGACCATCGACTTTGTTAACCGGGGATCCAGTAATGATCGTTCCGCCGCATTCGGTCAGATCGCCGACGGATGCGACCTCTTTGCCGTCCAGTTTGACGCGCGAAGCCACCTGAGAAATACGGTTTATTCCATGAAGCGGGCAGTCATGCTCGTCACCAAGGCGGGCCACGGGTTCCATCTTATTCCTCCAAATTGTCTACGATCTCTGCATCATTTTCGCGTCTCTATCAAGCTTGGCAGTTTGGACATCACCACACCCCCATGGCTCAGCGCGCGAACCCTGCGGGGGTACTTGGGCGTGAAATTCGGCTGAACTGCTAGATTGCCTATCGTTTCAGCACATTGTTTCGCGCTAACAGATCGGTTTCGCATCGCATGATTGTGCATGGATTGAGCGCTTAACGTCATGATTGCATTCAATGCGCGTGAATTGGCTTGCTGGTGCGGATTTTCCATCGAATGGCCAATCTGCGGTTTATGTCTGCTGATTTGTCTATATACACCAAGCAAAGCGTCCTAATCGGAGCCATAGCCATGAATGCCCCCCATCGCCAGACCGAACGTATGGGTCGTCTGACGACAGCGTTGGACAAGGATGCTTTGGTGCTTTTGCGCTTTGATGGTACCGATCAGCTGAACGAGCTTTACCAATATCGCGTCGAGGCGCTGAGCGCACGCAGCGATCTGGATTTTGATGCGATTATCGGCACCCATGCCACGGTCGAGATCGACGGGCGCGAGGGCGTGCAGCATTTTGACGGGATCGTCACACAAGCGCGTTGGGTTGGGCCGGGTGAGAATGGCCATCGCTATGATCTGACTTTGCGGCCGTGGTTTTGGCTGGCCTCACATCGTCGCAACCAGCGGATTTTTCACGATAAGACCGTCGTTGAGATCCTGACAGAGCTGCTTGCCGATTATGCCAGCCTTGGTGATCCGGCGCTTGAGATGCAGCTGTCGCAGGAATATCCCAAGCTGGAATATACCGTGCAATATCGTGAAAGCGATCTGGATTTCGCGCGCCGTCAGATGGAGCGGCACGGCATCAGCTTTTACTTCAAGCACATGATGGGCAGCCATAGCCTTGTGCTGACCGATGATGTTCTGGCTCACGAGCTGATCGGTGACCGGAAGTTCAAGCCCTATGATGGCCACCATCAGGCCGAGAACGAGCATTTTTGGGACTGGGCGCCTGAACGCAATCTGACCACCGGGGCGATCCGGCTGACGGATTACAACTTCAAAAAGCCCAACCAGGCCATGGAGGCCTATCGCGTGGGCGACGCGGTCTATGCACAGGGCAAGATCGAAAGCTTTGATTATCCGGGTGATTATCCGACCCAAGATATCGGCAAGATCGTCGCCGGTCTGCGCAATCAGCAAGAGCGCGGAGTCGACCGCCGCAATCGTGCCATGGGTGATTGCGTCAGCCTGCAATCGGGCAAGCGCGTGACCCTGTCTGGCGATGATGTGCCGGGCACTGGCGAGACCTATTTGTGTTTGACGGCCTCGCATCATTTCGTCAGCGAGGCCTATGGTTCGGGTGGCATGTCCAGCGATGGCTATGCCTATACCGGGGCCTATACGCTGATGCCTGACACCGCGCCGATGAGTCCGCCTCGGCGCACCGCGATCCCCGTGGTCAATGGCCCGCAAACGGCGATGGTGGTGGGTGAAGGGGAAATTGACTGCGACGAATATGGCCGGATCCTGGTGCGCTTTCACTGGGATATCGCGGGGGCGCATTCGATGCGCTGTCGCGTCAGCCAGAACTGGGCCGGCGCGGGGTGGGGCGGGATGGTCATTCCGCGCATCGGCATGGAGGTTCTGGTCGAATTTCTTGAGGGCGATCCGGACAAGCCCGTGGTTGTGGGCAATGTGTTCAATGGCCGCAATAACGCGCCCTATCCCTTGCCCGCCAATAAAACCAAGGCGGTGTGGCGCTCGAAAACCCATCAGGGCGAGGGTTTTAACGAGATCAGTTTCGAGGATGAAAAGGACCGCGAAGAGGTCTTTATGCATGCCCAGAAAGACCACAATACCGTCATCGAAAATGACGAAAGCCACCTGATCAAGCATGACCGGGCCAAGACGGTTGGCAATGATCAGGCCGAAACAATCGGCAATGATAAGACGATTACGGTTGGCAATGACCACACGGAATCGATCGGCGTGAACAAAGTGCTGAATGTTGGCAGCAATCACACGGAATCGATTGGCACGGATATGGCGCTGAGCGTTGGCAACAACCGCTCGGTCAATATTGGGGTCGACCATTCCTCTACGGTGGGGGCGGCAGAAACCATTTCAGTGGGGACCAATCAATCCGTCACGGTGGGGGCTGATCATTCGCTGGGGGTGACCGGCGCGCAAAGCATCACCGTCGGGGCCGAACGCTCGCTTGCCGTCACCGGCGCAGATACCACGACCGTGGGTGGGGCGCAGTCGGTGGCGGTTACGGGTGAGCGCTCGGTTTCGGCGGCGCTTCAGTCGCTTACGGCCGAAGGCGATTTTTCGATCGTCGCGCAAGGCGGGGGCGTGATGATCAAGGCTGCGACCTCGATCATCTTGGATGCGCCCAACATCGTCCTCAAGGCGAATGGGTCTAACTTTATCAGCATCAGCGCCGGCACTGTGGTCGTCGAGGGCGGTGAAACCTATATCAATCCGCGCGAAAGCGCGCCCGTCTAAGGCAGGCATCCATGCAAAATTGCTCTACCGGCTATTTCGAGCTGGCCATTCCTGACGGTTGGGAGGACCGCACGATGGTCACCTGGGTCGCCCCGCCGTCGCCGCGCTATAAGGTCTTGCCCAATATTCTTGTGTCCAAAAGCAAGATGCTGCCGATGGAGGATCTGTCCGGCTTTGTGAACCGCCAGTTGAAAGAGCTGATGGCCAAGGTCCGCACCTTTGATCTTTTGCGGCGCGGCGAGGCCAATGTCTCGGGGCAGCCAGCGCTTGAGCTGGTGTTCTCGATGAAGCCTCAGGGCGTGGTCTTGATGCAGCGCCAGCTGTTTTTCAATCCGCCGCGCGATCCGCGCACCGTTCACACGGTTGTCGCGACCTCGGCCAAGGATGATTGGCCCAATCTCGAAAAGGATTTCGCGCAGATTTTCAACTCGCTGACGATGACGGATTGATGCCAGCATGACCGCCGCCCTTGCCGCAGCCCATATCGGCCATGAAATTGAGCATTCAAATGCCTTCATGGGCTTTTTGATTGGTGCAGCCGTTGGTCTGGCGGTCGGGGTGGCAATCGTTGCGGCAGTCGTGACTGCGCCGGTCACTGCGGGGGCAAGCCTTCTGGTCGTTGCAGCCGTTGGTGGGGCGGTGGCGACAACGGGGGCAGGGGCGCTTGCTGGCATGGCCATTGGCGGTCTGAGCAAAAGCCCCAAGGGCCCGATCTCGACAGGTTCGGGAAACGTCTTTTATGGTCCGGCCCGGATTTCCGCCGCGCGCACGGTGCTGGATACGGTCGCTTGCAAGGATCACGGCACCAAACGTCTGGCCCAAGGCAGCGACAGCGTTTTTATCAACCTCTATCCTGCCGTGCGCGATACCGACCGCAGCGAATGCGACGGCGAGGTGAAGTCGGATCTGGAAGGGATCTATATCGGCGCTGAAACCGCGACCTATCTGGACATTGAAAGCGAAGTGCCCAGCTGGATGGTCAGCACGGCAACCTGGATGATGTGGGGCGGAACGGCAGTTGCGCTGATTTTCGGTGGGGCGGGTGCATTCGTTGCTGGCGGTCTGTGCGGCTTGCTCAGTTTCGGCATCGTGACCGGGCTCAGCTTTGCCGGATCGATCGCGGGCGGCTTTCTGGGCACGATGATCGGCGAGGCCGTCGGCGGCGAAAAAGGCGGCATTATCGGGGGTATTCTTGGCAGCGTGCTGGGCGGCTTGCTGGGCGGCCGCGCGGGCATGGGCCTGTCCAATCGCGTTGTCACGGGCCATCCGGTCGATGTCGCCACGGGCGAGATGTTCACCCTGCACGATGATTTTGTCATCGCCGGAATTCTGCCTTTGGCATGGGAACGGTTCTGGATCTCGGGTTCGGATGAAAACGGCGCGCTGGGACGGGGCTGGCACCATCCATTGGACGGTAGGATCGTCGAGGCGGGGGATAAGGCCGTCCTGCGTCGCCCTCAGGGGCGGTTGGTGGTTTTGCCCGCGCTGGAGCCGGGCCAATGCTATTACCACCGGGCCGAGGCCATTTTGGCGATCCGCGATGCCGAGGGTTGGCTGATCCGCGATGCCCAGAACCACGCCTATCGCATGCGCCCAAGCCCGGAAAAACGTGGTCATTTCCTGCTTGAGGATCTGTCCGATGCCAATGGGAATGGCATTGCCATCACGCGCAATCGCTTGGGTCATATCGTTAAGGTGACGGGCAGCGATGGTGTTGAATATCTTTATCTGAACGATGACAGCGGGCGCATCCGCGAGATCCGCCGCAGCGCCCAAGGCACGCAAGAGCGTCTGGTCAGCTATGATTATGACAGCGCGGGTCATCTGATCTTGGTCACGGATACCGAAGGCGCGCAATTCGTCTATCGCTATAATGCTGGCCACCTTATCGAGCAGGAAACCCTGAGAAGCGGCTATTCCTATCATTTCCGCTGGGACGATCCGTCGCGTGGCCCTGTCGCCAGATGCATCTCGACCTGGGGGGATGGCGGCGTATTCACCCGCCATCTGAGCTATGATCTGACCGCACGTGTCACGACCGAAACAGATGGGACGGGCCGAACCACCACCCATTTCTGGGATGAAAACGGTCTGGTCCACCGCACGATCACGCCGATGGGCCATGAACATCTGACCCAATGGGACAGATATGCCCGCCGCCTGTCCCTGACCGATCCCGAAGGGCGGCGGACCGAATTCACCTATGACGCTTTTGCGCGGCAAACCGGGGTGCTTGCCGCAGATGGCGCAAGAACGCGCTTTTTCTTTGCATCGGATGATCCGCTGGATCCGCGTTTCTTTGCGGTTGCCAAAACCCTTGATGCGCTGGGTGGCGAAACGTTTCTGGCATTTGACGCAAGAGCCAATCCGATTGCGTGCACGGATGCTTTGGGCAATGTCCAGACGGTCTTGCGCGACAGCCGTGGCCTGACCTTGGCACTGCGCGACGAGGAGGGCGTTCTTGAGCGTTACTCATGGACCGCCGAAGGGAGGCTGGCCCAGATCCGAAACGCCAAAGGCGGCCTTATCAGCATGTCCTATGACGCCTTTGGGCGGCTGGTTCAGCAGACCATCGAAGGTCAGGGTAGTCAGCAGATCGAGAATGACAAGACCGGCCGCCTGATCCGCATGACCGAGCCCGACGGCACATCCAAGCAGATGTGTTATGACCGAGACGGGAACTTTTGTGCCTATATCGATGAGCTGGGCAACCGCATCTCGTGGGAATTTGGCGGCTTTGGGCTGCCGGTTCGCCGGATCGAGCCCGACGGCACGCAGGTTGATTACCGCTATGACAGCGAGCTGAACCTGACCGAAATCCGCAATGCTTTGGGCGAGGTCTACCGGTTCGAATATGATGATGATCAGCGCCTGATCTCGGAGACGGAATTCGACGATCACCGCCGCGATTATGATCTGGGCGCGGCAGGCGATGTGATGCAGATGCGTGACGGTCACCGGCTGCACCGCTATGCGCGCGATCCGCTGGGGCGCCTGACCGAACGCCATAGCAGCGACGGCACCTGGTCGCGTTTTGCTTATGACCTGCTTGGTCGGATCACCGAAGCGACAAACCAATCGCGGGCTTGCGCCTTTGCCTATGATGCGCAGGGCGGGCTTTTGCGCGAGGTTCAAGACGGGATTGCGGTCGAGCATGTTCTGTCTGCTCGCGGGCGACGACAGGCCAGCTTTTTGCCCGATGGCCGCCTTATTCGATTTGGCTGGGATGAGGCCGGCGCTTTGACCTCGATCAAGCTGAATGACCGCGACGCCTTGCAGATTGGCCGAAATCGCATGGGCCAAGAGATCGATCGCCGCGCGGGAAAAGTGGCGCAGTATAGCGACTATGATCCGCAGGGGCGGCTTTCGCGTCAGCAGGCTTGGCGCGAGGGGGTGGTGAACCCGGTCTTTGGGCGGGCATATTCCTATACGGCCACGGGGGCGGTCCAAAGCATTGATGACAGATTACGCGGCACGATTGGCTTTCAATATGACCGCTGCGAGCAGCTGCTTGGCCTTTCTGGTCCCGAGCCTGAGCGTTTCAGCTTTGACCCTGCCGGTCGGCTAAAGATACCGACGGCTACCTCGGCCGATGTTTCGATCGTCAAAGGACGGTTGATGATGCGCGGCGATTGTCATTATTCCTATGACGATGCCGGCAATCGCGTGCTTCAACGTCGCGGGCAGGGCGGGCGCATCGTCACGCACTATCGCTATGATGATATGAACCAGCTGATCGAGGTCTCTGACATCAGTGGGCGACGCCAAAGGGTAAGCCGTTTTGAATATGACGCCCTTGGCCGCAGGATCGCCAAGATCCACACCGAGGCCTTTGTCGGTCTTGAACCCGCAAATGATGGCGCGGTCGGCGCAGATGTGGTGACGCGCAACGATGTCACGCGCTTTCTTTGGGATGGCAATGTGCTTTTGGCCGAAAGCCGAAGCATGATGGTGCCGCGCGAGGGTGCCACGGCCGAGCAGGGCGAAGATCCTGTGACGGTTGATCCTTTTGCCATACTTTATATCCACGAACCCGACAGCTTTCGCCCAGCTGCCCAGATCCGCCGTTATTCTGCTGATCAAGAGGGTGAAATTCTGGTCTATTGGCTGGATCAGATCGGCACTCCGCTTGAGATCACCAATGAAAATGGCGAGCTGGTCTGGCAGGTCGCCCTGCGGGCCTGGGGCGGGGTTGGGCGCGTCCTTGTCGAGACGATCGAGAATCCGGTCCGCTTTCAGGGTCAATATCACGACACGGAAACCGGTTTACATTACAACGGTTTCCGCCATTATGATCCCGCCGCTGGCTGGTATTTGAACCCCGATCCGATCGGGTGCTTCGGCGGGTTGGTTCTATCAGGCTATGTCGCTAATCCGATTGGCTGGACTGATCCGCTGGGACTTGCGCCTTGTCCCAATCTGAAGCCTGCCAATGATCCCTATGTAGGAACCCCGCAGTATACGCGTGGCCGCTTCCCACATGCCAGCCTGAGTGTCCAAGAGGCCGGGATCATGCAGCGTGCTGGTTTCGGAAATGGCGCCTATAATCGGCAGTACAACACATGGGCGCGAGGCGTTCCCGGTCTTAATCCGATCAGCGGAAATGGAAGCAGTTGGCGCCCGGATGTCATCGCCTATAATCCCACCACCAATACCCTCAGGGTTGTCGAAGTTGTCTCGCCATCGCAAACTGCGGCGCAGATGGCGGCCAAGGCCAACACTCTGGCCGCCCAAATTCGAGCCGCGAACCCAGGGGTTACGGTGATTATTAAGATTGTGCCATGAGCCCGTGAACGGAGAGACCATGACATTCGAGGCCACATTCTATCTGGATGCGCCGATTGCGCCCGACGTGCTGCTCTCGTTTGCCGATAGCTTCGAGGGTCGGCTGAATGGCATGACGATCACCGATACGGATCTGCGCTCGACGCGTCTTGCCAAGCCAAATCCCAAAGCGATCACCGCCGCATTTGCTGGTGCCAAGGCGCCCAATCAGGTTCTACTGATCGAGAAGGGCAAGGACGGCAATAACAACTATCCGGCCTTTTATCTGAACTTCTTGCGCCTGCCATCGGCGCACGCTGATGAGAATTGCTATGCGCTGATCCTGGGCGCACCGGCTGAGTTAGAAGAGGTCTTTGCCAAGACTTGGTTCAACCTTGCTGCGACAGCCGGACTGAAAGCTGGAATCGGCTATCAACAGATTTATCCGAACGACAGCTTTGCCTATGCCACCTTCAACCCCGCTGCGCCCCTGAGCCCCGATGATTTATGGCAGCGCATTTATGCTGCTTTCATCCGCTACACCGATGATCCGGCAAGCTTTCATCCGGTCACCAAGGGCAAGATCTTGCGCAGTGTCCTAAGTTATAACTTCATGCCCCTGTCCCTTGCCGAACAGATCAAGCAAGTGCTTAGTGCGGCGGGTTTACGGGCCGAGGGATGGACCAACTTGGGAAAAAGCGAGCTATGGCACATTCCCTCGGCTCAGAAACAGCGCGCCGCCTATGAGGCATTGGCCGCGCAAAATCTGGTCTGGGAAACGGTTTGGATCGACGTCGCGACCTACCAACCACCAGAATGACATCGCCAGATGTGCATCGTTTGAACGGGCAAGTTCGGGCCAATCGACCCCAAGCGAACGACGATCATTTCCAAGGTCGCGGGTCTTTGATGGCAGCCAGCCTTGGCTTGATTAAAGGGCTGCGGGGCCATTGCGATCGCGCCTTGCACCTGCGGATATCTTCGCTGCCATCGGACCCCTTATGAGGTTACAAGAAGACCGACCTTGCTCTATCGGCGTGTCAACTATCTGAAATTACACTAATTTCTGTCCTTTTGGGCGCGTGGGTCGAGTAATTGTGTCCCGCAGACGCCGCATGTGACAGACAGATCATTGATACGGGGGCATCGCCTTAATCCTCGGGTGCAGGCTGGTTATTTTAAGGGGCGATCAGGTTGGGGGGGCGGCGGTGCTGGTGCGGATGCACAGTTCGACCGGAAGAACCGTCGTCTGAGCAAAGGGCTGGTTTTGCATGCGCGCCAGCAGCACCTTTGCAGCACAACGCCCCAACGAGGTCCGATGCTGCCGGATGGTTGTCAGCGCCGGTCGCACGTATGCGGCAAGTTCGATATCGTCAAATCCCATCACCGAGATGTCCTCGGGGACCCGCATCCCCGCGTGATAAAGACCGTTGATCAGACCCACCGCCATTTCGTCGCTGTCACAAAAGACCCCGGTCGGGCGTGGCGACATGGCCAGCACCGTTTCTGTGGCAGCAAAGCCAGAGCGCATCGAGAAATCCCCCTCCAGCGTCGCGCCTTTCAGTCCGGTTTTTGACAGCTCTTGTTGAAAGCCTTCACGGCGGGCACGCGACAGAGAGTTATCGGCAGGCCCGCTGAGATGCAAAATATTGCGATGGCCAAGTTCGGCCAGATGTCTGGCGGCAAGGCGCCCGCCATCGGCATTATCCACCAACACGCTTGGCGCGTCCAAGCCTTGGGTCCATTCGCAGGCTTGAACCACCGGCGGGCAGTGCGGATGCGAAAAAAGCGCGGGGTCCAACCCGCCCTCAAGCAAGATCACCCCATCCGAGAGCGAACGGCTGAGATAGGGCGCGATGGCAGGCACATCCAACTCATCGGTCGCCCCGTGCGTGTCCAAAACCAAAAGGCTAAGGCCTTGGCTGTGCAACACTTCGGCGATGCCAGAGAGGATCTGGGAAAAAAACGGGTTCGCCAGTTTGGGCACAAGCGCCAAGACGCTGCTGACCTGCTGCTGCCGAAGGTTTCGGGCGGTGAAATTGATCGTATAGCCGGTCTGGGCAATCGCGTGACGGACTGCCTCACGCGTTGTTTTCGCGACGATTTCCGGATTGGAAAGCACTCGACTGACGGTGGCGACAGATACTCCGGCAAGCTTGGCGACATCTTGAATTCGAGGTGGTCGGGCTTCCTTCAGCACGCGGATCTGCTCCTTTAGTTTGGCAAGCAATACCCTAAAATTCTGTCTTGTAAACAATTTCAGGCTATGCCACGCTCTCTTGAAACCGATTACATTACGTTAGGAGGACGTGATGTAGCGGCTGACGTCGCAAGGGGGAGGCGACCAGCAGGACGGGGGCATTTGCTTGCCTCAGGCCCGCTGATTGTCAGGCCCAACATTCAAATATGACCTGTGCCGCGCTGGGGGCGTCCCGGTTGGGGATGTAACGGATTTCTACTTACGCCGATTATTGTAATCGATTTCATTAAAGCGGCCTAACAAAGCCGCTGCCATTGAAAAGAGGGGGGAGGTCATGTCCGATTTATCGGAAACCGACCAAATGACGCGCCGCGGATTATTCAAAGGCGCAAGCGCATTGGGCGTATCTGCCGCGCTGGGGGCAGGAATTGCGCAAGCCGCTCAGGCGCAAGAGACGGTCGCGCTCAAGGGCAATATCCATCATTCGGTGGCGCGCTGGACCTTTAAAGATCTGTCGATCGAGGCGCTTTGTGATCTGGGTCAGCGCGTCGGGCTGCGGGGGATTGATCTGTGCGGACCTGAGGAATGGCCCGCGATCAAGGCAGCGGGGCTTGATTGCAGCATGTGCAATGGTGCCGAGATCAGCCTTGAAGACGGCTGGGCCGATCCGGCAAACCATGCCGAATTGATCGAACGCTATAAGCGCCATATCGGGTTGGTGGCGCAGGCGGGCTATAAGAATTTGATCTGTTTCAGCGGCAATCGGCGCGGCATGAGCGACGAGACGGGCCTTGCCAATTGCGAAGCGGGCTTGCGCCAGATCCTGCCTTTGGCCGAGGCGGCGGGTGTCACTTTGGTGATGGAGCTGCTGAATTCGCGGGTCAATCACCCCGATTACATGTGCGATCGCTCGAGCTGGGGGGTGAGCCTAAGCGAAAAGCTGGCTTCGCCGAATTTCAAGCTGCTTTACGACATCTATCATATGCAGATCATGGAAGGCGATGTGATCCGCACCATCAGCGATCACCATCAGCATTTTGGCCATTACCACACCGCCGGAAACCCCGGCAGGCACGAGCCAGACGATAGCCAAGAGCTGAACTATGCCGCGATCTGCCGGGCCATCCACGCCACCGGCTTCAAAGGCTATGTCGCCCAAGAGTTCATCCCCAAGAGCCAAGATCCCAAGATCGCCGCAGCGGCATTACGCGATGCCGTTCTGACTTGCGACATCTAACCATCCGTCAGCCATCCAAGGAGACAGCGACATGGCAGAAAACATGACTTACGACGCAATTGTCGTCGGATCAGGTATCAGCGGCGGTTGGGCCGCCAAAGAACTGACCGAGCGGGGACTGAAGGTCCTGATGCTTGAGCGCGGCCGCAATATTGAACATGTCACCGATTACGTGAATGCCGATAAAGAGGCTTGGGATTACCCGCATCGCGGCAGCCCGACGCAGGAGATGGTTCAGGACTATCCGGTCCTCAAACGTGACTATCCGCTGAACGAGCAGACCTATGGTATGTGGGCGAATGAAAAGGACAGCCCCTATATCGAGAAAAAGCGCTTTGACTGGTTCCGCGCCTATCAAATGGGGGGCCGCTCGCTCTTGTGGGGCCGTCAGAGCTATCGTTTCTCGGACCTTGATTTCGAGGCAAACGCCAAGGACGGGATCGCGACAGACTGGCCGATCCGCTATGCCGATATTGCGCCCTGGTACGATCATGCCGAAAAATTTGCCGGTATCTCGGGTACGGTCGAGGGGCTGGATCATCTACCTGACGGGCAATTCCTGCCTCCGATCCCGCTGAATATCGTCGAAAAGGATGTTGCGGCGCGGTTGCAAAAATCCTTTGGCGGCAAGCGCTATCTGATCAACTCGCGCGTGGCGAATATCACCCAGCCCAAGCCGGAACAGAACCGCATCAACTGCCAGTACCGTAACAAATGCTGGCTGGGTTGCCCCTATGGCGGCTATTTCAGCACGCAATCGGCGACACTGCCGGTGGCGATGGCGACGGGCAATCTGACGGTGCGACCCTTCTCGATCGTGACGCGGGTGATCTATGACAAGAACACCAAACGTGCCACGGGTGTTGAGGTTTTGGATGCCGAGACCAATCAGACCTACGAATATAACTCTAAGATTGTGTTCCTGAACGCTTCGGCGTTCAACTCGACCTGGGTTTTGATGAATTCGGCCACCGATGTCTGGGAGGGGGGCTTGGGCTCATCCTCGGGCGAGTTGGGCAACAACGTCATGGATCACCATTTCCGCGTTGGCGCCGAGGGCAGGGTCGAGGGCTTTGACGACAAATATTACTTTGGTCGCCGTCCGGCGGGCTTTTACATCCCCCGTTTCCGCAACCTTGATGGCGAGCAGCGCGACTATACCCGCGGCTTTGGCTATCAGGGCTCGGCCAGCCGCCAGGGCTGGAAACGCGAGATCGCCGAGCTGAACATCGGCAAGGATCTGAAAGAGGCACTGGCCAAACCCGGCAACTGGACATTGGGTATGACCGGCTTTGGCGAGATGCTGCCCAACCACGACAACCATATCGCGCTGGACCACTCGAAAACCGATAAATGGGGCTTGCCGGTTCTGGCGATCAGCGTCGAGCTGGGCGAGAACGAACGCAAGATGCGCATCGACATGAAGCAAGATGCGATCGATATGCTGGAGGCGGCTGGTCTCAAGGACGTGAAAGGCACCGAAAAAGATTACGGTGTCGGCATGGGCATCCACGAGATGGGCACCGCGCGCATGGGCCGCGATCCCAAAACCTCGGTCCTGAACGGCAATAACCAGGTCTGGGATGCGCCCAACGTCTTTGTGACCGATGGCGCCTGCATGACCTCTTCAAGCTGCGTAAACCCCTCGCTGACCTATATGGCCCTGACCGCACGCGCTTCGGCCTTTGCCGTGGAAAGCCTGAAGAAAGGAGATATCTGATGCTGCGCCGTGATTTCCTGACCTTGATCGCCGCCGTGACCGGGACCGCCATGATCGGCGGTCGGGCATCGGCATATGACCCGACCGAGGCGGGGGTGAATGCCTTTACCGCCGAGGATAGCGCATTCCTTGACGAGGTGGCCGAGGTCATCCTTCCCCGAACCGACACGCCCGGCGCTAAGGATGCGGCGGTCGGCGCTTTCATGACCCTTTATGTTAGTGATTGCTATACCGCGCAGGATCAGCAGGGCTTTCGCGACGGCATGGTCAAGCTGAAAGCAGCGGCGACCGAGCAGGGCAAGGATTTCCTGCAGATGTCGCAAGATGAGCGTACAGCGCTGCTTGATGGCATCGCCCGCGAGGCCCGCGTGGTAACGGCCGAGGGGGCTGCCAAGGCCAAAGCCGAAGGCCGACCCGTCCAGAACGCCGATATGCATTGGTTCACGCCCTTGCATCAGTTGGTGCTGTTTGGCTTTTTCACCTCGGAAATCGGCGCCACCAAGGTGCTGCGTTACGAGGCGGTGCCGGGCGAATATATCGGCGATCTCGAATACAAGGGCGAGCCGGGCTGGGCCACCTGATCTTGGATTGGCCCCGGCATATCGCCGGGGCCTTTTTATCATCTCACGGGAGGGAAAGATGAAATATATCACAGGCCTGATGGCTGCTTTGCTGGCCACAACCGCCACGGCGCAAGATGCCGATCTGTCGCGCGAAGAACGTCGCGCCCGCTCAGAAGTTACCGAAATCTGGGAGCCGGCGGTCAAAGAGGTCGCGACACCGGAAAACCAACCGCCATCTGACGCGATCGTGCTTTTTGGCGGCGATACATTGGACGCCTGGGAGGCGGTCAAGGGTGGCCCGGCGGAATGGAATGTCGCAGATGGCGTCATGGGGGTTGCCCGTGGCAAGGGTGACATTCGCACCAAAGAATCATTTTGCGATGTGCAGCTGCATGTCGAATGGCGTTCGCCGCCCAATGATCAGGGCCATAACAGCCAGGATAGGGGCAATAGCGGCATTTTCCTGCAATCGCTCTATGAGGTGCAGGTCTTGGACAGCTACGACAACCCGACCTATGTGAACGGGCAGGCGGCCTCGATCTATAAGCAACATCCGCCTTTGGTGAATGCCTCGCGCGCGCCCGGTGAATGGCAGAGCTATGACATCGTCTTCGAGGCGCCGATCTTTGCTCAGGATGGTCGACTGCGCAAACCGGCCTATGTCACGGTTTTGCATAATGGTGTTCTGGTTCAGAACCGAGCCGAGCTGCAAGGCGGCACCGAATGGATCGGCTATCCGAGCTACAAGGCGCATGATTGCGCGCCGATCCAGCTGCAAGACCACAATGCCGATGTCAGCTACCGCAATATCTGGGTTCGCCCGCTCTAAGGTGTTCCAACCTGACGGCAAAATAAAACGGGCCGCGTCATCGCGGCCCGTTTCGCATGGTTGGCCTGCGATGCGGATCAGTCGCGCTTTGCGCTTTCCGGCAGGTTCTTGGTCAGGAATTCTGCACCGGTCTTGACGACGGCTGCGGCATCCTTGGGCATGTCATGCTCGATGATATACCATTTGGTGCCAGCCTCTTCGGCTGCAGGCAGGATCTTGGCGAAATCCAACTCGCCTTCGCCCAATGCCTTAAAGCCTTTTTCATCAACGGCCTCACCGGCAGGGGCATTGTCTTTGGCATGGATGGCAAAGACGCGACCGTCAAAGCGGCTTAGATATTCGACCGGATCATGGCCACCGCGCGCAACCCAGGCCAGATCCAGCTCGGCGACGACATCATCGCCAGCGGCGGCCATCATGACCTCAAGTGCGGTTTTCCCGCCCATATCGACCATCTCGAAGTCGTGGTTGTGATAGCCCAGTTGCATATCCTGCGCCTGAACTTTCTCCGAGATCGCTTTCAGCTCTTCCCCAAGTGCAGTCCAGCCCGCCGCATCGGCAGGGCGGGCCTCGGGTTTAAGATGGGGCACGATGATCGTGTCATTGCCAATTGCCTTGTTGAAGGCAATCACGCCGTCCAGATCACTGCGCAGATCATCGATCTGGGCATGGGTCGAAATCGCCTTGATACCGTGCTTGTCCAAAGCAGCTTTCAATTCCTCGGCGCTGACTTTCTGGGTGCCGACCGTTTCGACCGCAGTGATGCCCGCAGCTTCGATGGCGGCCAGTTGCTCGTCCAATGTGCCTGCATCGCGCAGCGTATACATCTGTACAGCAATAGGCAGTTCGCCAGTGTTGCGCGCGTCTTGTGCATAAGCCGCGCCAGCAAGAACGACGACCGCGCTCGCAAGCAAGCTGCGAAGGATCGGAGTGGAATAGGTCATGAAACTCTCCCTTGGGTCCGGATCTGCCTCCTCCGGCAGAGATTTAAAATGTAATGGATTTCATTTCGTATGAAAAGGATTACATTTGGTAAATCCCTCGTTGATGAAACATTAATGAACGAGCTTTTGGGTTCAAACTTCGACCCAGATCCGGGGTGCAGGGCACCCTCGCGCTAAAGGGGTGTGATCGTGCTCTTTTCAACATGCCACGCCATGAAAGTAACCGAGTAAAGCAGCGAAACGTGCAAACACGCGAGCGCAATCAGCAAAGCGCAAAAGCGGCGCTATTTTCACCGCAGCTGCGAAAAGGTCGCGCCTGTTTCGTCGCAAGCCTATCCGGTAGACCTTCAGTATCGCGCTGACATAAATCCCGTTGGCGCATGCAAACCGAGGGGCAGTCCGGCACCTTCACCGCTCAGATATCACCAGCGAAAGTCGGGCCTTGCAACAGCTTGAGGAATGTCAGGCACTGGTTCAGAAAGCCAACAGGGCAGGGCGTGGCGGGCAAGGCGCGATAACAGGGGGCAATGGGACTGTCGACGCAGCGCGCAAGATATCATGGATTTCGTCCTGCTCAATTCAACCTCAGCAATGCCGATGCCTGCCAAGATATTTCTCTAGACAGTTCATGACCTTGCTGCTTGAAATGCTGCAGGACAGATCGACTGGCAGACAGGATATTCCGGCCACTTGTTCACACAGCACGGCTAGAATGGGGCGTCCCTTCTCGAAAGAATGGCAAGACAGGCGGAACTGCATATGAATGGCAGCGATTTGAAGGCAAACGCCGATAGGCAAGGATCAAAAGAGCGCGTGGCAATGACCAAGCCAAACCCTGCATGGACCTTTATTTCGACCATTTTCCCGTCGCTTCTGGTGGCCTATGCATTCCATCCCGTTGCCTGGATGGGGGCTATGATCCTTGAGCCCTATGGTTACACGCTTGGGCACGCCGTCTTGGCAGCAGTCTGGCTGGTTCAGGCCATGGCGCTGATTGTCGCGTTTGTCTTGCTGCTAAAGGTCAAAGGCGGCGTCCGGCGGATGGCTCGGGGCCTTTTTGCAGCAGGCGCGGTCCTGTTGGCCTCGGTCCTGCTTTTTGTGATAGCCGCGCTGCAAGAAGCCCATTTTACCGCCGCCTCGGATCCACAGCCGATGCTGGCCACCGCTTTGACCGGCGTGATCTTTAGCGGCCACTATGGGGTCTTGGGGCTGATTTTCCTGATCTTGGCTGCGATCCTGCACCGCTATGCCCGCCCGGATCAGCAGATACGGTGAATTCCTCGAAAGAGGATGATCTCCCGCGGCCAAACACTTAAAAATTCAGGAGTAAACCCATGCAAGACCAACCGCCAAACCCCTGGAAAAAGCGGCTATCAGCCCTTGGTGCGGCACTTGTGGTTGGCTATTCGTCCCATTATCTGACCTCGGTGCTTTTGGTCGCTGCGGATGAAGCTGGCATCGGTGTAGGGAATGCCTTCATGCCCGTTCTTTTCGGGGTTCAATGCCTGATCGTTGTCATCGCATTGATCTGGCAGCTAAAAATAGCAGATAGCCTGCGCAACTATGAAACTGCGGCCTTCTGCTCGGCCATTTTTTTGCTCGCGACAGTCCTTGCTTTGATCCTGATTGCGGTCGCGACCGCCTCTGGCGACAGCAGCATTGATCACGGCGCTTCGGTTGCAGCCTTCTTCATGGTGGTGATTTTCGGCGGTTTTTATGCCATACAGGCGATCGTTTTTGCCGTGATTGGATTTGCGTTGCGTAAGCGCCGCTTGTCCGCCTTTGGCAGGTTGGCATAGGGCCCAAGCTCTGGGCAGCACCAGACAGGCACCGAACTTAGCCGCGACCCGTGCCGTAAGGCTGTTGATAATGAAGAGCAGCGCCATGAGCATTTGTAAATGCTTCTGCCATGCGTGGCGCCTCAGGACTAGGGTCTTGCCCAGCAGAATGCCGGGCAAGACGCGATTACATGGTCGCTATATCCATGACGAAGCGGTATTTCACGTCGCCTTTCAACATCCGCTCATAGGCCGGTTCGATCTCATCGGCGCGGATCATCTCGATATCCGAGGTGATGCCGTGTTTTGCGCAGAAATCCAGCATTTCTTGCGTTTCCGGAATCCCGCCGATCATCGACCCCGCAAGGCTGCGGCGGCGTCTAATGAGGTTGAACACATTTGGCGAGGGGTGCGGTGTCGCTGGCGCGCCCACCAGCACCATGGTGCCATCGCGTTTCAGCAGCGCGAGGAACGCATCCAGATTATGCGGTGCAGCGACCGTGTTCAGGATGAAGTCAAGGCTGGCGGTCTGCCCGGCCATTTCATCTGCGTTGCGTGACACCACGACCTCATGCGCGCCAAGCGCCTTGGCATCATCGCGCTTGCCTTCAGATGTGGTGAAGGCCACCACATGCGCGCCCATCGCATGAGCCAGCTTGATGCCCATATGGCCAAGCCCACCGATGCCCATGACGCCGACTTTTTTGCCGGGGCCGACCTTCCAATGGCGCAGCGGCGAATAGGTGGTGATGCCGGCACACAGAAGCGGGGCAACTGCGGCCAGCTGCACCTCGGGGTGGGTGATCTTCAGCACGTAGCGTTCGTGTACCACGACCTCCTGCGAATAGCCGCCAAGGGTATGGCCGGGCGCGTCCGGGGTGGGCGCGTTATAGGTGCCGATCATGCCGTCGCAATAATTCTCGAACCCGTCATCGCATTCGGCGCAATGCTGGCAGCTGTCGACGATGCAGCCGACGCCGACCAGATCGCCGGGTTTGTGGCTGGCGACATGATCGCCGATGGCACGAACGCGGCCCACGATCTCGTGACCGGGAACGCAGGGGTAAAGCGTGCCCGCCCATTCACCCCGTGCTTGATGCAGGTCGGAATGGCAGATGCCGCAATAAAGGATCTCGATTTGTACATCATGCGCGCCGGGCTTGCGGCGTGTGATATTCAGGGGCGCGAGCGGCTTGCCGCCCGCAGGGGTGCCATAGGCTTTAACGACCATGTCAGGTCTCCTTTCGGGATTGGATGCGCCAGGGGGGTCTTAAGCGTGGCGCGACGCCATAAGTTCATAGTGTGATCGAAACTGGTCGCAGCTGTGACATGATCTGGAAGCTGCGCCCGGATTGGGCACGCAGTCGCATCTGAGAGACTGGCATGGCCCATGCCCAGCCAGCCTGCGCCCACCGGCGCCAATATACAATCCGAAACCAACGGTGCTGAGGCTGTCCGCTGCTGCGCGGTTGCAAGTGGTCATATCATGAGCGTCGTCAAGCATTGCGAGGGGGCTTATCCGCTGATCTGGTGGGAGAGCGTGCAGCTGCCCCGATGATCGGCAGCGGTATCTCGACAGAAATTGGTTGGTGCGATGGGGCGACGGTCGCCGATGTCACAATCTGATCCGACACGCTTGGACGTTCGGCTTTTGTCATGTCTTTCCCCATTGCCGCCGCCGCAGCAAGCGCAGCGGCGCACAGCGCCATCTCTGGCATCAGTGCCAGAATGCGCGGTGATTTCGCGCCGAGATTGAAAGAATAAACCGCCCAGCCAAGGCGGGCCTGAACGGGCAGATTTTCTAGGGCGCGTCATGGGCTGAATAAGGCCAAAACCACGCAAAATACTGAAAACAACCGGGCCTTGCAGGGGGCCATCCAGCGCTGAGGGGCGTTGACATTTTCCCATATATGCGCTTTTTGTCTGCATAAGGCCCGCCTGAATCGTTTAGGGCTGAGGCTGGCCCACAACCCGTGAAAATCGCTTGCTTGGCGCAATGGTCGACCGGGCGATCCGAAGTTCGAGTAAGCAAATGGACGGTACCTTCCACCAGTCGGAACGACTGGGCAAACTGACCACGATCCTGGACGATGATGCTCTCGTCCTGCTACGGTTCAACGGTGAGGAATATCTCAACAACCTGTTTGAATTCCGTGTCGAGGCGCTTGCTGGTCGCCCTGACATTGATCTGGCCGAACTGATCGGCACCCGTGCCCATGTCGAGATTGGCTCTCATCAGGGCATTCGCAATTTCGATGGCATTGTCACGGCAGCCCGCAACCTGGGCGTGGGCGAGAGCGGTTATCGGTATGATCTGACCCTGCGTCCGTGGTTCTGGATTTGTGGCAAGCGGCGCAATCAGCGTATTTTTCACAATCAGGATGTGCTGTCGATTGTGCAGTCTGTCTTGGAAGACTACGCGACCGAGGGCGCCGCTGCCTTCGAGATTGAAGTCAATAATGACTATCCGATCCATGAATATACGGTCCAATACCGTGAAACCGATCTGGATTTCCTGCGTCGCCAATGTGAACGCCACGGCATCAGCTTTTATTTCCGCCATGATGAGGCGGGCCATACATTGGTTTTGACCGACGACGTTCTTGCCCATCCGATGTTGGGCGCACGCCCTTTCAAATCCTATCACGGCCACCATCGTCCTGATCAGGAACATTTCTGGGAATGGCTCTCAGAGCGCCGCATGACGACCGGTGCCATTCGTCTGACAGATTACAATTTCACCGCCCCGACGCAGCGCATGGAGGCGCGCTTTCGCGGAGATGCAACCTATGTGCGTGGCGCAATCGAAAGCTTCGATTATCCGGGCGACTATCTGGATGGGGATAGCGGCCGTCAGGTATCGCGCTTGCGCACCCATCAAGAGCGCGCAGAGGATCACAGATTCCGCGCATCTGGTGATTGTGTCAGCCTTGGTGCGGGTATGCGCATCCAGCTTACGGGCGACGAGATTTCCGGCCTTGGGGAAAACTATCTTTGCCTCACGGCCAGCCATCACTTTGTCTCGCAGGCTTATGCGACGGGCGGGCCGGCAAGCGACGGCTATTCATATCATGGCAGCTACATCCTGGTGCCTGACGCGGCGGCGATGGTCCCGCCACGCCAAACAAAGATCCCCCTCATCAACGGCGCCCAGACCGCCGAAGTGGTGGGCAGTGATGAGATCGACTGTGACGAATATGGGCGCATTCTGGTGCGCTTTCACTGGGACCTTGATGATGCCTATTCGATGCGCTGCCGCGTCAGCCAGAATTGGGCAGGATCGGGCTGGGGGGGCATGATCGTTCCCCGCGTGGGAATGGAGGTGGTTGTCGAATTTCTTGAAGGTGACCCTGACAAACCACTTGTGACGGGTTGCGTCTATAATGGGCGCAACGCGCCGCCGATGAGCCTGCCGCAAAACAAGACCCGCTCAAGTTTCAAGACGAATAGCGTCGGGGGAAAGGGCTTTAACGAGCTGACCTTCGAGGATAAATCCGGCGAAGAATACATCTTTTTGCATGCGCAGAAAAATCTTGATGTCAAGGTTCTGAACTCGGCGAACCGACGCGTGGATTTCGATGATACGGTCAGCATTGGCCACAACTCTAATCTTGTGGTTGCGGCCAACCGCACCGAAACGATCGAGGGTTTGCTCGATCTTTCGGTCAAGGGCGAATTGCGCGAGAAAATTGACGGCCACCGCGGTTTGACGGTCGGCGGCGATTATCGCTCTCGGGCGGGCGGCGATTTGACGTTGAGTGCGAAAGGCGAGATCGTACTTGATGCTGCCAAGATCACGCTGGTCGCGGGTGGCGCTGCCGTGGTTCTTGAGGGCGGGGCGGTCAATATTGCGCCAAGACTGCAAGTCGGATCCGCTTCGCCCGGCGCAGCAGCCCTGCCGCTGATCCCCGCAATTCTCAAAGCGGCAGCGGGTGAGGGCTCTCCCTTTGTCAGCCACTGCCCGCTGATGGATGAGGCAGAGTGATGGCGCCGTCAGAACGAGACGATGCGCAACTCGGCTGGAGCGAAACGGACTGGGATGGCCTGTTTCGCGACGATCAGGCCGTTTGGGCGGTGGTCGACGGCGTCAGTTGGCCTGACATTTCCAGGCAGCTGGCCAGAAGCGAGCTGCCTCATGTCTGCCTCTATTCGACGCTTAATCCTGATACTCGCGCGCTTGCCCCTTGGCTTGTTCAGCTCGAGCCATTTTCCGCATTCACCGAGATCTTGAGGCGCAGGCTTCATGGCGCGCATTCCTATATTCTGCTGAAAGGGCGCGGCTCTTTCGAAGAGATGCGCAGCCATTTGCGCCGCTTCACCATGATCCGAGTCCCGACTGAAAACGAAGCGCCAGTTTATTTTCGCTTCTACGATCCGCGCGTTTTGATCGATGCCATCGAAACCCTGTCAGAAAGCTTTCGCAGTCGTTTCATGCGGAGCCTGACCGAGGTTCTCGCGCCGATTTCGGCATTTTGCCTTGTCCCCGACAGCGCGGCACTGTCGAAGCCGATGCCAACTCCCTTTTCAGACGACGAAAGCTGTCAGGGTCGGCTGCTGCGCTGGAGGGGGCAAGTTGATCTTGATCAGACCGGCTACGGGCCAGCTGCGGTTACGACAGATGAGCTTGCAAAGCTTCAGGATCGGATGCGGATCCGCGCCAGCCACAAGCTGGCCCGCGAAATGTTCACAGAGTTTGGCGAGATCACGAGTCAGGCCAGATGTGAAAGCATTGCCAAGGAAGCGGCCAACGCTGCTGCACGCTTTGGCTTTCTATCGGTAAAGCAAGTTCAGGTCTTTGCACGGGCGCAGCTGCTGTTTGGGCATGACTTTTATCGCCGCCATTCAAAGGCATCCGACTTCCTTTACGATCCCACCCTTCTTGAATGGCAGAAAAAGGACCGTCTTGAACGCTGGCTCGAACATATGCTGACCGACCACGGCTATCGCAGCGCCATAGGGCTGTCTGCATGAACAAGACGAAACCCGGCTAAAGCCACCATTTCTCTAGCAAAATCACGCCTTATCTGCCTAGACCTGAGGGTATTCTTGTGGCCACCTTTACGCCTTCTGCATCCGACTACGAGTACATTCTTCAAAATGACCCCTATGCATTCGCCAGCCCGAATGCGGCGCGCACGGTGCTTAATCAAATCCGAAACACGCCATCGGCTGACGTTCAGGAGCGGCTGCAGGCCCTGAACAATAACTATACCCAAGGTGGGAATGCGCCGCTCAGGGCCAGCCCAAAGGGAGGGCCGGGCGCGGATCCGAAATTCGGCGCGGCCTGCGTGGATTGCAAACCCAACGAACCCTGCTGTCTGAAGGCGGGGGTGCTGTCTGATGCCAAAGATGAGACCCGCAAACTCGTGTGGCCGGTCACGGAAGCCAATCCGAAGAAACGGATTTTGATCGTTGCGAAAGATAATGCAAACAGCATCCTGTCGGGAAAACTGAAGCTTAAAGGTGAGGGTTCTGATTGCCGTGCATCGCGCGACAAAAAGCCCGGCTTTGTGGTGAACAGTCCCAGCTTCAACAGGATTGAGCTTGATCGTTCCCCAGCCGATCTGACCGTAGGCTTCCCGGCGACCTTTGGCACGGCCCTTGCCATGGCTGATTTCGTTCCGCCAAAAGCCCTTTACGCTTTGATGATCATAGATCTCATCACCAGTTCAGTTGCCATTAACCGTGGCAGACAGCCGATGCGCATTACGCCGTCCCAATGCCTAAGCGACGGTTCGATGCTGCAGACCTTTGAGGCTGTCCCCGTTCCCTATTTCAAGCTTGAGGCAAGCGCGACAGCCGAAATCTCATTGCATATTCTGACGACAGGCGTCGGTGCTTCGGCTGGCATTAAAGGAAATATCACAGGGAAATATGCGGCAATCGATATTGCTGCGGATGCGGCGGCCTCGGTCAATCCCAGCTCGGGCCGTCGCCCCCCGTCAGAAGGGAATGCGCCGGGTTTCCTTGGGATTATCGCCTCGATCACCAAGTTCATCTCGGAATATGTCTCGAAAGGGACCGAAGCGGCGCACTATCGCCCGGGGCTTGGAAGGGCTGCGGCCAATGCAGGGGCGGCGGCTGCGGGCACCACGCCCGAGCAGGTCGATACGACCGATTTCGGCTCGGGCGTCAAACTTGAGAAATCCTTGAAGCTGACGGCGACGGGGGTCGAGCTGAAGGCGAAATCGGGCACGCCGGATCTGGAAGCATCAATTGCCAACTTTGAGGTGGCTCTCACCCTCAAAGCAACTGGCATTATCGACTTCATTGACATCGCGGCCGCGGTATTGCTTTCGCCCGCTGCGGCGAAACTGGTCAAAGAGGCGCGCGCGAAAATTGCCGATAAGGGGAATGCCGTTCGCGGTGAGGCGCGCTGCGAGGTCAGCCTGTCAGCCGAAGGCGAACTTAAACATTCAACCGAAAGCGGCCTGCGCGTTCTGATCCCTGCCGAAGGAGATTCAGGGTTCGACCGTGACAAGCTGAACAAAGAATTCTCTGGCAAACTCACGATCCTGGGTCGCGCAGAAATTCTGATCCATGTCGAGGCCGAGGTCTGGGTCGTCAGCGCCCAGGCAGGCGCCTCGGGCAGCCTTCACACAGGCTGGACTTGGGAAATCAAGATCGATTCTGCAAAGAAGCGAAAGAAGCGCTATTATTTCGACGGTCTTATCGCACGTGCCGTCGGTTATGCCCGTATCGGCAGCTCTAGCACCAAGAAAAACAGCTCGAACACGCGCGGTCCTGACCGTCAAAGTTCAAGGTCGACGTCTGCCACCCAAACTGGTCCGGAAGCCTCTGCAGGGGACAAGGACTATCGCGACCCCAGCAAGGGTACAAACCCGACGGGAAGTCGGTATATCATCCTTGATCCAACAGTCGAGAAGGTGACGGAAGATGCGCCTGCGTGGCAAGCTTACTGAGGTCGGTTTCAGCCTCATTCTCACGTTTTTTCTACTCTTCTCAGGAGGCCCGGTGATGGCCCAATCAAAAGCCGATCCGGCAATCTATTATCTCTCCATGGCGGGCAACGGGTCGTTCTGGACGCTTCGGATCAACGATATGACGGTCTGGAGCGATTTCAGCGGTGAGGACGTGAACCTGACCTTGCCGGTCAATAATTACGTCAAAGATGGCACCAATGACATCAGCCTGACCTTTGTCTCGGTCGCGGGCGAGGATCAGGCGGAAAATGTGGCCAATCCTGATTTCTATTTCCTCGCCGAAATTGAACGTCTGGACGAAGTGACGCGCGAGCGCAAACGCGCGACGCTTGTCAACCTTGGCTTGGATGCGCAAAACGAGGTCACCTTTCCTGCGACAACGCGGTTCAACCAGCCGGTCGTTACGGCCACTTCCGCGCCTATGCTGCTTGCGGGCACCACGGTCGAGCGCAGCCGTCTTGTGCGCGGTTGGGACAAGCCATGGGATGCGCGCCGCGTGCAGGCGACCTTCGAAATCGCTGATCCGATGCCCGATTTCCCTTGGGCCGCTGCGCCTGTGCTTGAGGAAACGCCCCAGTTGCGGGCGCAGGTTTTGGCCGCCTATCGTCAGCTTCACACCATCCTTAGCAGCGCAAATGCGGCACAGGTGACGCAAGCCTATGGCCCCGCCTGGACCCATGTTGCAGCGGCCATGAACTACGCCTCTGTAGAGGATTACATTAAGCAATCTCGTGCTTTGGCCGATCTTGCGCCTGCAGATGAGAGCGGGAAAACGCTGCAACCTTTAGATCTGGTGCGTGGCGAGAGCAACTTCGAGCTCGATTTCATGGCCAATGGCCGCCTCGTGCGCATCATTCCTGATCCGCTGATCTGGACGTCGCAAGAGCAACCCGACGAGGTCAAAAGCTCGAATGTCGTCTTTTTCATGGGACCGGATGGTCAGCTGCGCATTGGTTCGGTGGTGTATTAGGGACAGCCGGTCCTCTTTAACCGACGCAAACAGGTTGCGATCAGCAGGGTCAAGCTGATCGCAACCTGTGACGTCTAATCCGCGCAAATCCAGCTACCGGGCTGGATTTGGGACAATGCTGCTAAATGCATTGCACCAAAGCCGGCCAGTTTGGTCTGGACTGGTCAATTTTCACGGGGACGTCACATAACACATACGGAACTGTCGTTCAGCGCTCCTATGCAAGCCCAAATTCTTGAAGAAGGCCTTGCACCCTATGTTCCGTCGCTCTCTCGTTTCCGTTCTGGCTGGTCTGCTGATTTCAACCACGGCCTCGGCCGCTGATCTGACCATTGCAGTTCAGGATATTCCGGATGTGCTTGACCCGCCCTATGACAATTCCAACGTCAATGAGCGCATCATGCTGTCTTTGTTTGATACATTGATCAGCACGGATTATCGTGATGGCGGCAAGTTGAAGCCCGGCCTTGCGACCGAGTGGAAGGTCATCGACCCTCAGACCATCGAATTCAAGCTGCGTCCGGGTGTGACCTTTCATAACGGCGACAGCTTTGATGCCAAAGACGTTGCCTTTACATTTTCCGAGCTGCGGACGGGGCAGGATCCGAATGCTTCGGGGGCCGTTTTGTCGAAGCCGTTCCTTGGAGGGATCGACAAGGTCGAAATCATCGATCCTTTGACCGTGCGCATTCACATGCGCCAGCCCGACGCATTGATCGTGCAGCGCTTTGCCAACTACCCGTCGCAGATCGTTTCGAAAAAAGGCTTTGATGATGCGGGTTCACCCGAGGCCTTTGCCAAGAACCCCGTCGGCAGCGGCCCCTATCGACTTGCCGCATTCAATCTGGGCGAAAATGTCGTGCTTGAGGCCAATGATGGCTATTGGCAGGGCAGGGTCGCAGCTGCCGACAAGGTGACCTTTACCGTGGTTCCCGAGGTTTCGACCCGCTTGGCCGGATTGCTGTCGGGTCAGTTTGACATCGTAACCGAGATCAATCCCGACAATTTCCAGCAGATCGAACAGGCCGCCAATGCTGCCGTCGTCGGGGGCGCGGTCGAAAATATTCGCGGCGTTGTCTATGACAGCGCCGATTCCGTCCTGAGCGATCCCCGCATCCGCGAAGCGCTTGATCTGGCCATCGACCGCGACATGATCGTCAAGGCGCTCTACAACGGGGCACCTCGAAAAATTGCCGTGACGACGCTGCCATCGTAGGATGAGGGGGGAG
>NZ_DALZMB010000054.1:0-26298 GCF_032007265.1 Paracoccus sp. (in: a-proteobacteria)
GCCGTTCGGTAGAGCGGTGTTTAGGCCCAACAAAATAAACCCGCAAGATGAAAAATGCGGAATTTTCGAACTTTGTCATCTTGGCGTCGTAAAGCCCTGCAATTGCTGGCTCTGAGCGGTCAATATTTCGATCAGGCGCAGACTGGTGCAGGGGTTCGCACGGTGCTGTGACACGGCCAAAGTGCGAATCTGTCTGCGTTTGGGCGGGAATCGCCGCGAATTGGCGCTTACGATTCCGATTCTGAGGCGAAATGTCATCAAAAGTGGCGGGGGTTTTGGGCTCGTGCCGGATCACTCACGCGATGCAAGCAGATTGGCGCCCTGTTTAAGGATGACCATCGTCGATGTTTCAGCAACCGCGGGGATGGATTGCAGCACATCGCGCACAAAGGTTCCCAACGCATCCACGTCGCGCACCCAGACACGCAGGACGTAATCGACATTTCCCGTCACCAGCAGGCATTCGGTGACTTCGGGACATTGCGCAATCGCCGACAGGAACTGTTGCGTGTCCTCGGGGCCGTGGCGTCCCAGACGGACCGAGATAAAGACATTGATGTTCAACCCAAGCGCGGCGGGATCGATACGCGCGAAATACCCCTGTATGACGCCCGCATCCTCCATTCTTTTGACGCGGCGCCCACAAGGTGTTGGCGACAGCCCTACCCGCTCGGACAGGTTCAAGATCGGAATGCGGCCATCCTCGCGCAGCGTGGTAAGGATGTGGCGGTCGATGTCATCCAGCTCAATCATGCAGCTTTTCACCAATATTTCAGCTCAATTCGGTGTAAAGCTGCATGAACTGGTTAAGGCAGGCAAGTCTTTGCAGGGATTTGTCCAAGCGCTCGCGTTATCCTGCCGCAAAAGCAGGAGGAAACATGCCAGCCTATTTCATTTGTACCATGTCCGTTCATGATCCGGAAACCTATCGCAAGTATACTGCGCTGACGCCCGCAACTTTGGCCCGCTACAACGGCCGGTTTCTGACACGCGGGGATGAGGTGCTGACGGTCGAAGGGGGGCCTGAATTTACAGAGCGTATGGTGATCTTGGAATTTCCCGATAAGGCAGCGGCATTGGCCTGGCATGACGATGCCGATTACCAAAGCGCATCCGCCTTTCGCCGCGCGGCATCAACCGGGCGGATGATCTTGCAAGAGGGGCGCGGCAATACCGCAAACCCCGATCCAAAGGTTTAAGCCATGGATTTGCAGATCAAGGATAAAGCCGCACTGGTGTTTGGCGGATCACGCGGCCTGGGTCGCGCAATCGCAACCGAGTTGGTGGCCGAAGGGGCCAAGGTCGTCATCGTCGCCCGCAATGGCGAGCGCGTGCAACAGGTCGCCGCCGAAATCGGCTGTTTGGGCCTTGCGGGCGATCTGTCTGTCGCAGGCGCGGGGCGCGAGCTGACCCTGGCTGCCGCGACGGCCTTGGGCCGGATGCCCGATATTTTGGTGACCAACACGGGCGGCCCGCCGGTGGGCAGCTTTGCCCAGACAACCGATGCTGCATGGCAAGCGGGCTTTCAGGCCCTGTGGTTAAGTACGGTCGACGCGATCCAGACCGTCCTTCCGTCGATGACAGCCAACCGCTGGGGCCGCATCCTTGCCGTCACCTCGGTCGCAGCCAAAGAGCCACAGCCGGGGCTGGTGATTTCGAACGGATTGCGCGCAGGCCTGCTGGGGCTGGTCAATAGCCTTGCCCGCGAAGTGGCGGCACAGGGCATTACCGTCAATGCGCTGATGCCCGGCTATACCAATACCGACCGGATGGCCGAACTTGGCGTCGACAATGCCTCGATGGGGCCCAAAATTCCGGCCGGACGGCTGGGCGAACCGGCCGAATTTGCGGCACTTGCTGCTTTCTTGGCATCGGGGCGTGCCTCTTATATCACCGGCCAGGCCATCGCCGCCGACGGCGGCCTGCTGCACGCGATCTGAGGACGAAATGACCCACTCTCCCTTTGCCTCCTGGCTGGACCAGACCAACGATGTCACTCAGGTCTTTTTGGCTGCTGCGCTAAAACCTGATCTGATCAATCTGGCCGGAGGCCTGCCTGAACCAACGACCTGGCCCGTGCAGGAACTGTCAGAGCTGGCGCAAAAGGCTGTGGCTGAACACCCGGCCCAGGCGCTTGGCTATAGCCCGATCGATGGCCTGCCCGAACTGCGAGACCTGATCGCAAGCCGCTTCAGCACCGCCGAGCTGCAATTGACGCGCGAAAACGTCATGATCACGACCGGGGGGATGCAGGCGCTTGATCTGATCGGCAAGGTCCTGCTGCAACCGGGTGCGACGATTGCGGCACAAAGCCCCGCCTATCTGGGTGCGCTGGATGCCTGGCGCCCCTCCTTGCCGAACTATCGCCCGATGGACCTGTCGCAGGCCGATCTTGATCCCGTTACGGCGTTCTGTGGTTCGCAATTTGCCTATACCGTTCCAAACTTCTCGAACCCGACGGGCAAGCTGGTCAGCACCCAAATGCGCCAGACCCTTGTTGATGCGGCGGTCGAAACGGGGTGCTGGCTGGTCGAGGATGATCCTTATGGGACGCTTTATTATGACGCGCCCCCCCTGCCCCGCATGATCGAACTTTATGCCAAGGCCCGTCCTGGCCGCTATGATGGCCCGGTCATCTATCTGGGAACCGTCTCGAAAGAGCTGGCACCGGGTCTGCGCCTTGGCTGGATCATCGCCGCCCCCAAGATGATCACGGCACTGACGACCGCCAAACAAGGTGCCGATCTATGCACCAGCGGCCTGTGCCAAAGGATCGTGCTGGACGCATTTGCCTCGGGCCTGATCGAGCGTATCCGCCCCAATATCCTGTCGCTTTATCGCAGCCGCCGCGATGCACTTTGCGCCGCCATGAGCACAGATCTTTCAGATCTTTTCGACTGGGAGGTTCCCAGCGGGGGGATGTTTGTCTGGGCCGTGGCCAAGAACCCCCATCTGGATACCGATCAACTGCTGCAAAGGGGGCTTGAATATGGTGTTTGCGTCAGCCCCAGCAGCGTGTTTGACCCCAAGGGGGAAAACCACCGCGCATTGCGGCTGAACTTCACGCTGAACCCGCCCGAGCAACTGGCCGAAGGGATCCGCCGTCTGGCCAGCGCCACGCGCAGCCTGATCAGCGCAGCCGCCTAACCTTGCCACTGCGCGGGCACCAGCCCGCGCAAGGCATTCCCGACCCAAAGCCTGACCTGCGCCAGATCCTCGATTACCAGAATCTCCTCGCGGCACTGTCCCGCGGCCAGAAGATCGGCGCGCAAGACGCCGGGCAACAAGCCAGATGACCGGGGCGGCGTGCGCAGCCCCGCGCCGCGATCGAAAAAGACCGTGGTGATGGTACCGTCACAGACCTCACCACGCTCATTGCAAAAAATCACCTCATCCAGTCCTGGAGGCAATGCGGCGCGGGCGGCATCATAGGCTGCGCGCCGCGTGCTCTTGATCCCAAGCCAAGGGTCATCCGAGTGTAACCGCGCCGGGGCAAGCCCCAACCGCCATTCAGACAGCGCCGGTGGCAAGGGTGCGATCTGAACCTCGATCTGACCAAGGCCATCCAATGTCAGACGCAGCCGCGACGCCTGCCCCGCGGGCCCTACCATGGCCGCAGCCACTCGCGCGCGATCACAATCCCAGCCCAAAGCCGCAGCACCTGCGGTGATACGTGCCAAATGGCTCTCGCGGCGGCAACAAACCGACCCGTCCCATAAGGCAGTCTCGATCAGCTTTAATCCGGCTGCACCAGATCCTGCAGATAGCGCGCCTTCCATAAGGCTTCCTCCCACTCTCCTGCGGCGGTCGAATCCTGCACGACCCCGCCGCCGACATTCAGCCTGACCCGACCGTCGGGCCAAACCGACAGCGTTCGGATCGTCACCGAGAACGCAGCCGATCCGTCCGGCGCCATCCACCCCAAAGTGCCACAGTAAACGCCGCGCTCATGGGGTTCGACCTCGCGAATGATCTCCATCGCGCGAATTTTCGGCGCCCCCGTGATCGAGCCACAGGGAAACAGCGCCGACATGACCGCCGCCAGATCAGCCGGCTCTGCCAATTGCCCGACAACCAACGAGCTCATCTGATGCACGGTGGCAAAGCTCTCGACCGCAAACAGCTCGGGAACCCTGACGGAACCCACCTTCGAGATCCGGGAAATGTCGTTGCGCAGCAAATCGACGATCATCAGATTTTCCGCGCGATTTTTTTCAGAGGCGGCAAGCCCAAGCGCCAAGGCCCGATCCCGCTCGGGATCGGCGTCACGCGGCGCAGTCCCCTTCATCGGACGCGCCTCGATCCGTCCCTGTGCATCAAGACGCAAGAACAACTCGGGTGAGCGCGAGACCACAACCGGCCCCCCCAGATCGGCATAGGCCCCATAGCCAACCGGCTGGCGCTGCCGCAAACCCGCATAAAGCCCAAGTGGCGTGCCCGAAACCAGCCGGGTTTCCAGTGGGAATGTCAGGTTGATCTGATAGCAGTCTCCCGCCGTGATATAGTCCTGTGTCCGCGCAAAAGCTGCCGAATAATCAGCCTCGGACACCATGGGCACGACAGGCGCCAAACGGGCCCCATCATCTTGGATCAGCGCAGGGTCCAGCTCTTGCGGGCCGTCAAAAACCCCAAAAACCATCAGCGGAACATCGCGGCCTTCGGGCATCTGGGCCAACAAAACATCTTCCAAGGCATAGCCCGCCTCATAGCTCATCCAGCCCGCGACCCACTTGCCCATGCGGCGCGCAGCCTCCAGCCGCTGCAATGCAGGGAAAACCTCTTCCGGCGACTCGACCACAACCAATTCGCTGGGATCGCGGAACATGACCTCCTGCCCCGCCGGGCCGAATTCGCACAGGATCACGCCTCTATCCTCATCGCTGCCTTCCGGAACTGCCGCCCGATAGCACGGCCCCGCTCCCGGAAACAACGCTCGCCTTTCTTCATCACCCAAATACCCATGATGCGGGTGCAACCGCCCATGCCACCTGCCAGTCTGGCCTAGCCGCCAAAATGGTCCCGCCCATGGCGCCCCCACCTTTTCCAAAGCCTGCCGTCAATTGCTGCAAGCCCTGCCCCGATCAGCACCATGCCCAGAATATGACGTAATTCGAGATGCTCGCCCAAAACCAAAATCCCCAGAAAAATGGCGCAAATCGGTATGAGGAAGGTTACCAATGCAATGCTGGTTGCGCCGGCGGTCGCAAGGATGCGGAAATACAGCACATAGGCCAACGAGGTCGACAATATCGCCAGCGCCAATAATGCCGACAGCGCAGCTGCACCGGGCATCGGCAATTGCCAGGGCCGATCCGCCAGCATGGCCACAGGGAAAAGCAGCAGGCTTGACGCGATCAGCTGCCCGGTGGCCGTGGCCATCGGCGTCACGCCCATCCGCCGGAAGCGGCGCCCGTATATGCCCGAAAGTGCGTAAGATGCCGCAGCCCCCAAAAACAGAAACTGCGCGCCAAAGCCCGAGCCCAGTGCCTGGCCAATCCCCCCTCCGATCATCACGACCACACCCAGAAATCCCAAAACCACCCCGACAATGCGCCCGCGATCAAGACGCTCGTCGGTAGTCAGGACATGGGCGAAAACAACCGTGAACAGCGGTGTCGTCGCATTCAGGATCGAGCCAACCCCCGCCTCGATGTGCTGCTGACCCCAAACAATCAAAGAAAAGGGCAGCGCATTATTCAAAAAGCCAAGCACGAAAAGCGCGCGCCAGACTTGGGCACCTCGGGGGAGATGTTCATTCGCGGCGCGCAGCACAAGGATAAGGACCAAGGCGGCCAAGAAAACCCGCAGAAAAACCACCGTCAGGACCGGCAAGTCGCGCAGTGCGATCGCATTGAAAAGAAAAGAGCCGCCCCAGAGCACCGCCAAAACAACCAACATCAGCCATTCAGCGCCAGTCATGGCGCGCGCGCGAAGTTCGGGGGAAGACATGGACGGGCCTGGCATGGAACTCTCGTGTGGCTGGCGGAACATGGCCCGACATTGTCAGCAAGCCGCAAGGCGCACCATCCGGATTTTGCGGTCAAAACCCATGTCGGTCGCATATCCCGTGGCGCGGTCGCGATTTGGGTATTTTTATGATGAAGAAAGAGGCAGGATCGCCCCGGAAGGGCTGGGCAGCAGGTGCAAAGATGGCAACTTTCGAAATCTTGGAGTTGCGTTTGGGGCGCGCGCGCCCCTTTGGTCCGAAGGGCGCATTAAGCGCGATCGACAAGCAGCCGCTTGAGCTGGAAAGCGCGGTGGAGCTGGGCCCGAACGGATTGGCCGGCGACGAGCAAGGCGATCCGCGCCACCACGGTGGTCCAGACAAGGCAGTTCATGCCTATCCGCTTGCGCATTATGCCCTTTGGCGGGCTGAACATCCTGAGGTCTCGGATAGCTTTGTTCGCGGTGGGTTTGGTGAGAACCTGGTTGTCGGCGGCCTTGATGAAAGCGGGGTTTGTCTGGGTGATCTTTGGCAGGTCGGAGCGTGTCTGTTGCAGGTCAGCCAGGGCAGGCAGCCATGTTGGAAGCTGAATTTGCGCTTTGGCCTGCCCGATATGGCCCGCAAGGTTCAAGACAGCGGTCGCAGCGGTTGGTATTTTCGGGTTTTGAGGGGCGGACAGATTGCTGCACCCGCAATTGCGCAACTGGTTGGGCGCCCTCATGCTGAATGGCCGTTATCGCGCGTCTCGGATCTGCTTTATCACGACCGCCTGAACACGGGCGCGCTGGCAGAATTGGCGCAGATCCCCGGCCTGCCCATTAGCTGGCAAAGGCTTGTGCAGGCCAGGCTGAACAGTGGCCGGGTTGAGGACTGGGATAGGCGCATCCTGACCCCTTGAGGTGCCAGCACAGTCGCCCTGCGATATGCCTGATTACTTCTTGTGCAATTCATTTTCTACTTCTGCCTAGAGATTGGTCATATAGCTTTCCGCGCCAGTCCTGCTATTGCTGGATGCAGCATGAGCCATGCCGAATTGGCATTGGCGAATGCGGTGGTGAATTGCCACATTTGTCAGCAGAACGAACATAGAAGGCGGGCTCATATGAGCAGAATTGAACATGACTTGATTGGCGATCTTGAGTTGGCGGATACGGCCTATTGGGGGGTCCACACCCAGCGCGCGGTCGAGAATTTTCCCATCTCGGGGCGCACCATCGGCGCATGTTCCGAGCTGGTTGATGCTTTGGTTGCCGTCAAAGAGGCCTGTGCGCTTGCCAATGCCGAACTGGGTCTGTTGGCCCCGGAACTGGCGGATGCCATTGTCAAATCTGCCCAAAAGATCCGTGCGGGTGCCCTGCACGATCATTTCGTCGTTGATCTGATCCAAGGTGGCGCTGGCACCTCCAGCAATATGAATGCCAATGAGGTCGTCGCCAACCTTGCGCTGGAAATTATGGGCAAGGCCAAGGGCGATTACGGCGTGCTTCATCCCAATGAGCATGTGAACCTTGGTCAAAGCACCAATGATGTTTACCCGACGGCGCTGAAGATCGCGCTGATTTTTGCGCTGCGCCGCCTTGATGTGACCATGGCCGAGCTGGAGGCCGCGCTGACCGAGCGTTCGCAGGCCTTTGCCGGAATCATCAAAATGGGTCGCACCCAGTTGCAAGATGCCGTTCCGATGACCCTGGGTCAGGAATTCGCCACCTTTGCACAGATGATCAAGGACGAGCGCCGCTCTATCAAGGCGGTGGAAGCCGAGCTGTGCATCCTTAATCTGGGCGGCACGGCGATTGGCACTGGCATCACCGCCGATCCGCGTCTGGGCGAGCTAAGCACCCGTCATCTGTCGCAGATCACCGGGCTTGAGCTGAGCCTGGCACAGGATCGCATCGCGGCGACACAGGATACCGGGGCTTTGGTTGCGGTTTCCTCGGCGTTGAAGCGGTTGGCGATCAAGCTGTCGAAAATCGCCAATGACCTGCGGCTTTTGTCCAGTGGTCCGCGCGCCGGCCTTGGCGATATCGAGCTGCCTGCGCGTCAGGCCGGTTCCTCGATCATGCCGGGCAAGGTCAATCCGGTCATCCCCGAGGTCGTCAACCAGGTCTGCTTCGAGGTGATCGGCGCTGATCTGACCGTGACCATGGCGGCAGAAGGCGGCCAGATGCAGCTGAATGCATTCGAGCCGGTGATTTTTGCCAGCATCGAACGGTCGATCCGTCATCTGGAATCGGCGATGCAGACGCTGTCGCGCAACTGCATTTCCGGCATCACGGCAGATGCGGCCAAGCTGCGGGCCACGGTCGAGCATTCGATCGGCATCGTCACCGCGCTGACGCCCTATATTGGCTATGTTCGCGCCACCGAAGTCGCATTGGAGGCCCATCGGACCGATGATGGCGTCGCCAATATCGTGTTGCGCGAAAAGCTGATGGATCAAAGCAAGCTGGATGCTGCACTTGCTGCTTCGGCAATGGTGGGCAGTTAAGCCCGCCTGCATGTGGCCTTATTGAAAGAAGGGCGGCCATCACGGCCGCCCTTTTTCATTCTGCTGCGATCAATTGGCTGAAATTCGGCGCACATGCACCTTAGAGATCGCGCGCCCGTTCATCTCATTGACCTCTAGTTCAAGATCGCCGACGCGAACCTTGGCACCGACATTGGGCAAGGTCCCCAGCTGCCACAGGATATAGCCCGCCAGGGTCGAATAGCGGTCGGCGTCGTCGGCCAGATCCGCCCCCAACAGGTTCGACGCCCGGCGCACATCCAGCGCACCGTCCACGATCCACGAGCCGTCGGGCTGGGCTTCGGTCATCAGGCGATCTTCGTCCTCTTCGCCGAACTCGCCTGCGATGGCTTCAAGCAGATCCGAAGGTGTGACAATCCCTTCGAGCGAGCCATATTCGTCAACAACCACCGCAAGTTTGACCTTTGAGGCGCGCAGCTGTTCCATCAGGCGCAGCGCGGTCACACGTTCATGCACGACCAAGGGTTGGCGAATGCTGGTAGTGCCATCGATCTGGCCCTTTTCCAGAATTTCGGCCAGCAGATCCTTGGTCAGGGCCACGCCCAGAAAGCTTTCCAGACGTCCCCGCGCGACAATATAGCGCGAATGCCCCTCAGACAGCATCTGGCTGCGCAAGGCCCCCGCATCGCGATCAAGATCGATCCAGTCGATTTCCGTGCGCGGCGTCATGATCGAGACCGCCGGGCGGTCTGCCAGCGACAGAACACCCTGTATCATCTCTTGCTCTTCAACGGCAAAGACCTGCTCTTCGGCGGCTCGTGCCCCGATCAACGAGGCCGCGTCGGTTTCGCCGCGTGTGCTGCGTCCGCCCAACATTTTAAGCACAGCCTCTGCAGTGCGGTCACGGACATCGCCCCGGCTGGCATGGCGGGCCTGATTGCGCTTGCCGATCTGGTTCAGCGCCTCGATCAACACCGAAAAGCCAATGGCCGCGTAAAGATAGCCCTTGGGAATATGAAATCCAAAGCCCTCGACGATCAGCGAAAAGCCGATCATCATCAAAAAGCCCAGACACAGGATCACCACCGTCGGATGGCGCGAGACAAAGGCCATCAACGGTCGCGACGACAGCATCATCACGCCAACCGCGATAATCACCGCGATCATCATCACCGACAGATGCTTGACCATACCGACCGCCGTGATCACGCTATCAAGCGAGAACACCGCATCCAGAATGACGATCTGTAGCAAGACCTGCCAAAAGACGGCCTGATAAACCTTACCGCTTTTGTTTTCGGTATGCCCCTCAAGCCGCTCGTGCAGCTCCATCGTGCCTTTGAACAGCAAAAACAGCCCGCCAAAGATCAAGATCAGATCGCGGCCCGAGAAGGGTTGATCCCAGATATGAAACAACGGCTGGGTCAGTGTGACGATCCAAGCCACCGAAGCCAAAAGCCCAAGCCGCATCACCAAGGCCAGTGTCAGACCGATAAGACGTGCCTTTTCGCGTTGATGCTCGGGCAGCTTATCGGCAAGTACGGCAATGAAAACGAGGTTGTCGATCCCCAGAACGATCTCGAGTACAACGAGCGTCGCCAGTCCCGCCCAGGCGGCGGGATCGGACATCCATTCAAAAATCACGGGCCTCAGGCTCCTATTGTGAAACGTCGCCGCAAACTCGGGCGAGAATTCGTTCTCAGCAAGAGCCAACGCAGATATTCGCCCCTGAAGTTCCGCATTTTAGCCCTGTGTTGCTCAAATGAGCGGGCAAATGCCCCAAGCCCGTGACAATCCGCCGCGTCGGTCCCGCCGACAAGCGCCGAGCCACGCCAGCGGACAGCGCAACATAATTGCGCATAACAGACTAAAAAGGACGGAATCGGCGCTGGTACTCTGGCTGTCTGTCTGGATACTGGGGCTGGGATGTGAGGACTGATTGCTGCCGGACGCGTCGGCGCAATGGGTGAAGGAGGATGGAATGCCGGGCAATAATATCTATGAGCAGGGCCTTGATGCCTGTCATGCCAATTACGAACAACTGACGCCTTTGCGCTTTATCGAGCGCACCGCGGCCATCTATCCCGAGGCTTTGGCCGTGGTTCATACCGGGGTTCGCCGTAATTGGGCCCAAACCTATTCGCGCTGCCGCCTGATCGCCAGCGCCCTTGATCGGCGCGGCATCGGCAAAGGCGATACGGTCGCGGTTCTGGCCGCCAATATTCCCGAGGCCTTCGAATCCCATTTCAGCATTCCCATGACGGGCGCGGTGTTGAACGCGATCAATACCCGTCTGGATGCCGAGACCATCGCCTTCATCCTGAACCACGGCGAGGCCAAGGTTCTTTTCGTTGATCCCGAATTTTCCGAACTTGCCGCTCGCGCACTGGATATTGCCTGTCTGAACCAAATCCTTGTCGTGGATATCCGCGATCCCAGCTTCAACGGCGGCGAACCCATTGGCGCACTGAGCTATGATGACCTGCTGGCCGAGGGCGATCCCGATTTCTTGCCGCCTGCGCTGACGGATGAATGGGATGCGATCTCATTGAACTATACCTCGGGAACGACGGGAAACCCCAAGGGTGTGGTCTATCACCATCGCGGCGCAGCGCTGAATGCGATGCAGCATATCATTGGCTGGGAGATGCCCCATCATGCGCGCTATCTGTGGACGCTGCCGATGTTTCACTGCAACGGCTGGTGCTTTCCCTGGACGATTGCCGCCAATGCAGGGGTTTGCATCTGTTTGCGCGCCGTCAGGGCCGAGCCGATCTTTCAGCTGATCCGCGAAGAAAAGGTGACCCATTTCTGCGGCGCACCGATCGTGTTGAACATGTTGGTCAATGCGCCCGATGAGCTGAAGGATTTCGACCATCAGATCAAGGCCATGACCGCAGGCGCCGCCCCTCCGGCTGCGGTGATCGCCGCGATGGAGCGTATGGGTATCGAGGTGACCCATGTCTACGGCCTGACCGAGACCTATGGCCCTGCGGTGATCTGTGCATGGAAAAGCGAATGGAACGCGGCCTCGGGCGAGGAGCGCGCGAAACTGAAGGCGCGCCAAGGGGTCAAAAATCTTGTTCTGGGCGAGCTGATGATTGCGGACCCGGCCACGCAAGAGCCTGTCCCCAGTGATGGTGAGACGATGGGCGAGCTGTTCTTGCGCGGCAATAACGTCATGCGCGGCTATTTGAAAAACCCGGCTGCCACCGAGAAGGCCTTTAAGGGGGGATGGTTTGCCACGGGCGATCTGGGCGTGATGCATCCCGACGGCTATATCGAGATCAAGGACCGCTCAAAGGATATCATCATTTCAGGCGGCGAGAATATTTCGTCGATCGAGGTCGAGGATGTGCTTTACCGCCACCCCGCGGTTATGGAGGCAGCTGTCGTGGCGCGCCCGGATGGCACATGGGGCGAAACACCCTGCGCATTCATCACCCTCAAGCCCGAAAGCCGCGCGACCGAGGAAGAGATATTGGCCTTTTGCAGGCAGAATATGGCGCGCTATAAAGTGCCAAAGACCGTTATTTTCGGCGATCTTCCGAAAACATCGACAGGCAAGATCCAGAAATTCGCACTGCGCGAGCGGGTTCGTGATCTGACGTGATGTGAAAGATGGGGCTATTCGCCCCCTCTTGTGGCTGCGCCACAATTCACCCCCAAGGATATTTCACCATGAGAGAGGGGGCCGGGTCATGACGAGAAAGGCTGCCCCTTTTGTGGCACCAAAAGATCGAGCGGCTGGAAGATTGCCCCCTGCGGACCTTGGGAAAAATGAGCGGTAATGCCGAAAACATGCGCCAGATTTTCGGCGCTGAGCACCTGAGCCGGGGGGCCATCTGCGGCGATCCGACCCTGATGCAAAAGGATCAGCCGCGTGCAATAGCGCGCGGCCAGCCCAAGGTCATGCAATGAGGCCAGCACGCCATGACCCTGCGCCGCGAGGCTGGCAAAAACGCGCATCACCTTGATCTGGGCGGCAGGGTCAAGGCCAGCCACCGGCTCATCCGCGATCAGAAGGGGCGCTTTTTGGGCAAGAGCGCGGGCAATGAGGGCGCGGGCTTGTTCGCCACCTGACAGCTGGGTCGCGGGGCGGTGGCGCAAGGGGGCCAGCTCGAGCGCGTCAATGGCATCTTCGATCGCCGCTGCGCCTGTGGGATCTGATGCGCCATGGGCAATGCGGCCAAGCGCGACCAGCCGTTCGACCGTAATGGGCCAGATGATGTCGCGCCCCTGTGGCATGAAGGCGGCCCGCTTGGCACGCTCGATCGGAGAGAGATGCGACAGGGACGATTGGCCCTGATGGGGCAGCAAGCCGAGAGCCGCGCGCAGCAGCGTGGTTTTTCCCGCGCCATTGGGCCCAAGCAATCCGACGAACTCGCCGGGCTGAAGGCTGAGATCGACATGATCGATCACCTTTCGCTTGCCTCGCACGACGCTGATTGCTGCAAGTGTCAGAGCGGTCATCGCGCCCCCCTTTGAAAGCTGCGTCGGACGTTTTTTGGCCAGGGTGCCAGGCCAGGGTGGGGCCAATTGCGGTAAGCCCCCATCCCTGCCCTAGCCCGCGCTGGCGTCATCTTACCATTTCGTCTCGAGGCCGAAATAGGCCCTGCGACCTTGCGAGGCAAAGCCCCAGACATCTACCGCCTGCTTGTCAAAAAGGTTGCTGACCCGCGCGGTTGCCCGCACATTACTGGTCAGATCATAGCCCCCTGCGACGTCGACAATGGTATAGCTTGGCAGTTTCGCCGTCGCATAGCTGCCCCAGAACTGGGTATCATAATTGCCAGAAACATAGCGGATATCGCCGCTGATCGTGCCCCGCCCGCCCTGAATGGCATAGCTTGCCGAAAGGCTTGCCTCATGGCGTGGACGACGGATCTCGACCGAACCATCGGGGTTTTTGGCATCAAGATAGGTGTAGCTCACACGCAGATCGAGATCGTCAGTTGCTTGAAGCCGCCCGGCGATTTCCACGCCCTGCCGTGGGCTTTTGCCGCGCTGGTTGACATAGCTTGCCCGACCGCTGCCATCTGCCGCCGCGCCGTTGACATAGCTGATCTCATCCTCAAGCTTTTCGTTGAAATAGGTCACATCGATGAGGGCGCGACCGTCTAGCAGCTCGGCCTCGAGGCCCAGATCAAAGCCCGTATTGCGCTCGGGCGTCAGGGCCGGATTGCCCAAAGTATAGGTGTCATTGCCGAAAAGCTCGTAATACGAGGGATTTACCATGCCGCGACCGGCCGAGGCATGAACGCGCAGCCCGGTATCCGCGATCTGATAGGACAGGCCTAGGTTCCAGCTGGTGAAATCGGCAAAGCTGTTGTTGTTATCGCGACGCAACCCCGCCTGAATATCCAGCCCATTGTCCAGAAAGCCCCGATATTCCAGCGCAAGCGAGGTGTTCTTGCGGTCGTAATCGGGCGCGGTGGTATTTTCGTCCAAGATCCGCTCAAGCATGAGGTTCAAAAGATGGTTGCTGTCGGCGACCGCCATCCCATCCAGACCATAGCTCAGCCGATATTTAAGGGCACGGGTTTCGCCTCGCGTTTCAGGGCCGTCATTCAGGCTTTGCTTGAAGATGCTGTCTTGCAGCTCAAGCCGATGCACCATGCGCCCTTCCAGCATCGTATATTCACCAAATGCCGATCCGGTGAATTCATTGCGCATGCTGTGTTCATCGGGATCATCAACCAGATAGCTGCCCGCATCGCTCGCCAGATAGCTTTCTGAATCGCTGTCATATCGCTCTTTCGAGCGGCGCAGGGTAAAGCCCAAAAGCACGTCCTCGCTGGCCTTCCAGTCGCCAGTCAGCCCCAAAGAGGTGCGCCGGATGCCATCTTTTTCGCCGCCATCGCCCGACAGGTCATAGCCATGATCATCGCGCTTGGCCGCGCTGAAGGCCAAGCCGCCACGCTCGGTCCTTTGGGTGAACCAGCCCGAGGCCGCATAGCCGTTGCCCAGCTCGACCGCACCGCCGTAATGCGTGCCCAGCTCGCCACGGCGTGTGATGATATTGACCACCCCCGCCGAGGCATTCGATCCAAAATAGACCGATTGCGGCCCGCGCAGAACCTCGATCCGGTCGATATTGGCCGTCTCCAGCCCCGAGAGGATATATTCATCATTGCCACCGCTGGCCTGAACCCCGTCAATCAGGATCAAGGTGTGGTTGGCCTCGCCGCCCCGGATGCGCAGCTGGGTCATGCTATTGCCGCTCGAGCTGACCGACACGCCCGGCATGGCGCGCAGCGCATCTTGCACCCGACGCAAACCGCGCTCTTCCATCTCTTTTCCGGTTACGACCGAATAGGCGCGGCCATAGGAATTTGCGGCAATGGGCGATAGCCCGCCCGAGATCACCACCTCATCCAACGTGATCTGATCCGGGCTCGCGCTATCAGGCACACTATCCTGCGCGGTGGCGGCAATGGGGAAAAGCGCAGCGCAAACTGCAATCCAAGAAATCTGTGGCCGGATCATTCCGCAACCTTTCATCAGCAGGAAACCTGCAAAACCAGAGGCGATCTGCGGCAGGAAACGATCATGCGCCCCTGTCCCCCGCACATCGGGTGAGCGTCACCTCTGCGGAAAGGCCGCCTTCCAGACGCGCCCCGCGTCGGAAATGGGTGATCACTTTGGCAGGTCTCCTGGCTTGCGGGTCAGGGCTTGGGCCGGCCTTCCCGGAGCATGGCCCCAGTGGCAAATTCGACCGTCGCTCGCCGCTTACAGTTGCGGGGGCAGCCGCGGCTTGATCCAAAGATCCTCCGCAGTTCCCTTTTCATCCGGCGCATAGACGCCGGAACCAAAGCGCAATTTGACTCGCCCGCATTCACAGACAAGTCAAGAAAAATATCCGCCCGGCTGATGCCTGGGGCGAACCCGATCGCGCGCCGAATATGAAAAAACCTCTGCAAGAGCTGACCCTTGCAGAGGTTTGAAATCCCGATTTTGGCAAAAGCCATGCGCCCCTCAGGGCACTGCCTTTTGCCAAATCCCTTAGAAATCCCAGTCGTCATCCTCGGTCGCAACCGCTTTTCCGATGACATAGGACGAGCCTGACCCCGAGAAGAAGTCATGGTTTTCGCTATCGGGCGAAATCGCGGCCAGAATGGCCGGGTTGACCTCGCAAACCTGCGGCGGGAACAGCGCCTCATAGCCCAAATTCTGCAAGGCCTTATTGGCATTGTAATGCAGGAAGGCTTTGACATCCTCGGTCAGACCGATGCCGTCATAAAGCTCTGCCGCATATTTGGATTCAATGTCATAAAGATCAAAGATCATCGAAAAGGCAAAGTCCTTCAACTCGGCCCGCCGCTCCTCCGAGACCTTCTCAAGGCCGCGTTGGAATTTATAGCCGATGTAATATCCATGCACGGCTTCGTCGCGAATGATCAGACGGATCAAATCGGCCGTATTGGTCAACTTGCCGCGGCTTGACCAATACATCGGCAGATAAAAGCCCGAATAAAACAGAAAGCTTTCCAGGAAAACGCTGGCGATCTTGCGCTTCAGCGGATCGGCGCCCGCTGCATATTCGTTGACGATCAAACGCGCCTTTTGCTGAAGATGCACGTTCTCCTCTGACCACCGGAACGCCGCATCAACCTCGGGGGTCGAGCACAGCGTCGAAAAGATCGAGGAATACGACCGCGCATGAACCGCCTCCATAAAGGCGATATTCGACAAGACCGCTTCTTCATGCTGGGTGATGGCATCGGGCATCAACGACGGCGCGCCCACCGTGTTCTGGATCGTGTCCAAAAGGGTCAGCCCGGTGAAAACCCGGATCGTCAGCTCGCGTTCTTCGGGGCGCAGCGTCGCCCAGCTCTGAACGTCATTTGACAGCGGCACCTTTTCCGGCAACCAGAAATTGACCGTCAGACGGTTCCAGACCTCAAGATCCTTCTCATCGTCCAGACGGTTCCAGTTGATCGCCTTAAGCGGCGTACGCAGCAACTGATCCTTCATCCGAAGAACCCCTCTTTCATGCTTAAATATCCTCGGGGGTCCGGGGGCAGACAGCCCCCGGCGTCATAACAGTTCTACAGCGCGCAGGACACGCAGCCCTCGACCTCGGTCCCTTCCAGGGCGGTCTGGCGCAAGCGGATGTAGTAGATCGTCTTGATGCCTTTTTTCCAGGCATAGATCTGCGCTTTGTTGATGTCGCGCGTCGTGGCCTCGGCCGGAAAGAACAGCGTCAGCGACAGGCCCTGATCGACATGCTCGGTCGCGGCTGCATAGGTATCGATGATGGCTTCCGGCCCGATTTCATAGGCATCGCGGTAATATTCCAGATTGTCGTTCGTCATGAACGCAGCCGGATAATACACGCGACCAATCTTGCCTTCTTTGCGGATTTCGATCTTGGCCACGATCGGGTGGATCGAGCTGGTCGAGTTGTTGATATAGCTGATCGAACCGGTCGGCGGCACGGCCTGCAGGTTGCGGTTGTACAGCCCATGCGCCATGACATCGGCCTTCAGCTGAATCCAATCCTCACGGCTGGGCAGCGTGATGCCTTCAAACAGCGCCTGGACCTGCGGCAGTTCGGGCAGCCAGTCTTGGTTGACATATTTGTCAAAGAACGAGCCATCGGCATATTTCGAACGCTCAAAGCCCACGAAGCTGCGGCCATGCTCGCGCGCCAGCAGATTAGAGGCCCGGATCGCGTGATAGGCGACTGCGGCGAAATAGATGCTGGTGAACTCGACGCCTTCCGCGCTGCCGTAATGGATACGCTCACGCGCCAGGAAGCCATGCAGGTTCATCTGGCCAAGACCAACGGCATGGGCCTCGTCATTGCCCCGGCGGATCGACGGCACGGCGTCAATGGCCGACATTTCCGACACGGCGGTCAGCGCGCGGATCGCGGTTTCCACAGTTGCGCCGAAATCAGGGCCATCCATGGTGGCTGCAATGTTCAGCGACCCAAGGTTGCACGAAATATCGGTGCCCAGATGGTCATAGCCCAGATCCTCATGGAAGGTCGAAGCTTCGTTGACCTGCAAGATCTCCGAGCACAGGTTCGACATGGTGATGCGACCGTCGATCGGGTTGGCGCGGTTCACCGTGTCTTCGAACATGATATAAGGATAGCCCGATTCAAACTGAATCTCGGCCAGTGTCTGGAAAAAGGCGCGCGCATTGATCTTTTTCTTCTTGATGCGCTTGTCGTCGACCATCTCGGCGTATTTCTCGTTGACCGAGATTTCCGAGAAGGGCACGCCATAAACCTTTTGCACGTCATGGGGCGAGAACAGATACATCTCCTCGTTTTTCTTGGCCAAATCAAAGGTAATATCCGGAATCACCACGCCCAGGGACAGGGTCTTGATGCGGATTTTCTCATCGGCATTTTCGCGTTTGGTATCAAGGAAACGCAAAATATCGGGATGGTGGGCGTTCAGATAGACCGCACCAGCACCCTGACGCGCGCCCAGCTGGTTGGCATAGCTAAAGCTGTCCTCCAGCAGTTTCATCACCGGAATAACGCCCGAGGATTGGTTCTCGATGCCTTTGATCGGGGCACCGGCCTCGCGGATATTGGTCAGCATCAAGGCGACGCCGCCGCCGCGCTTGGACAGCTGCAGCGACGAGTTAATCGCCCGGCCGATCGATTCCATATTGTCTTCAACGCGCAGCAAGAAGCACGAGATCAGCTCGCCGCGCGACTTCTTGCCAGCGTTCAGGAAGGTCGGGGTTGCAGGCTGGAAACGGCCCGACAGGATCTCATCCATAAAGGACATTGCCTGCTTTTCATCACCACGTGCCAGCGCCAGCGAGACCATGACAACGCGGTCCTCGTAACGCTCAAGATAGCGCTGACCATCGCGGGTCTTCAGCGTGTAGCTGGTGTAGTATTTGAAGGCGCCAAGGAAGGTCGGAAAGCGGAACTTCTTCTTATAGGCCGCATCCCAGATCTCGCGCATGAAGTTCTTGGAATACTGGTCCAGAACCTGCGCCTCGTAATAGCCTTCCTCGATCAGATAATCGAGTTTTTCATCCAGCGAATGGAAGAAGACCGTGTTCTGGTTCACATGCTGCAGAAAATACTGATGCGCGGCCTTGCGGTCGGCATCGAAACGGATTTTCCCCTCACTGTCGTAAAGGTTCAGCATCGCGTTCAACGCATGGTAGTCAAGTTCGGCCTTCACGCCATTGTCGAGCATTCCATCCCCCGGAATTCAGCAAGCCCATCACGGACACGGGCAATATCGGTTTCCGTCCCGGCCAACTCGAAGCGATAGAGTACCGGAACATTGCATTTTTTGGCAATCACATCACCGGCAAGGGCGAAGGTCGTGCCGAAATTTCGGTTTCCCCCGGCAATAACGCCGCGCAGCAATGCGCGGCATTCCGGGTCATTCAGAAAGCGGATCACCTGTTTGGGAACCGCGCCCCGTCCCTGACCATCAGCAAAAGTCGGACAGATCAGGACAAAGGGACCAGTCGGACGTGGCAGCGCCTCGGCTGGTGAAATCGGGATACGCAGGCCGCCCAGAGCCAACTGATCGACGAAGCGGGCCGTATTGCCCGAAACCGACGAAAAATAGACCAGATCCAACACGGCATGCGACTCGCTTAGGACAGACGGCCGATCATATCGGGGCGGAAACCGGCCCAATGCTCATCGCCTGCCACGACGACCGGGGCCTGACGATAGCCAAGCGCGGTCACCATTTCCATCGCCACATCATCCTGCGTCAGATCGATGACGTCATAGGACAGGCCCTTGGCATCAAGCGCGCGGGTTGTGGCGGTGCACTGCACGCAAGCAGGCTTTGAATAGACGGTGATAGTCATGCTTTGTCCCTTGGCATGTCTGCGATGAGAGATAAGGAAATCCCCGCCGAAGTGACCTTCGCCAGCGTATTGGATTCCCGCGCCCATCGCACGGTTTAATTCATTCCTGTCCTGACAGGTCTCTGACTCACGGGTCTCCGTTCCGTCGATCCTTCGGGCCTAGCCCATTGAATCTATATGACTTCACTCACCGCCTACAGTTGTGGGGGAAGCTTTGGCCTTCGGCCCGCTTTCCCTCGTTAGTTTTCTCGCCAAACGCGCGCTCGACTCAAGAACCAGAACACAAGCATTAGGCCTCACAGCCATAATTTTGTCAACATCTTGTGCGACTCTGTAAAAGCCCTTGCAGCTATGCACCTTAGACGAATTGGTCATGGAAAACCTGTCGATTTCCACGCGCCATTCACCTCGAAAGGCGCTGGCGGCCCCCTCTCGCATCTTGGAGATTCGGCTTCAAGCCCAATTGCCGTGACGCTGGGGCAAAACAGCCCTGCGTCAGCGGACCACCGCGTCTTGATTAAGATGGGGGTCAGCCAGGCTTGCCGCAAGTGGACCTGGCGCGCGGCATTTTGGCCACCGCCACCCATGAAAATTTGTCAGAGGCGGCAAGGACGCTTGCAAAAAATTGCGCCCCGGCCCTGCCAAAAGGTCCGGGGCGGCTGCCCAATTTTGACCGGGCGCTAGCCCGCTGAAATTGCAAGAAACCCCTGGGTGGGTTCAGGCCGAAAGCGCCGCCTGCCGTTCCGCGCGCCGCGCGGCCTGAACATCGGGATCAGGGTCAAGGCCGGCGGCCAAAAGCGCGCGCGTATAGGGTTCGCGCGGCGCCTCAAAGACCTGCTGCACCGTTCCCAGCTCGACCACCCTGCCCTTTTGCATCACCATCACATGATCGGCAAAATCACGCACAACAGGCAGGTCATGGGCGATGAAGATAAAGGCAATGCCCATCTCGCGGCGCAGTTTATCCAGCAATTCAATCACCTGCGCCTGAACCGAGACATCCAGCGCCGACACGGCCTCGTCACAGATGATCAGCTCGGGCTCTAGCGCCAAAGCGCGGGCAATCGCGATCCGCTGGCGCTGCCCGCCCGAGAATTGATGCGGATAGCGGCTGGCCATTTCAGGCTTCAGCCCCACCTGTGCCAAAAGCTCGGCGACCCGGGCGCGCCAGGCCGATTTGGGCAAGATCCCCGGATGGATCGCCCATGCCTCGGAAATCAGCTGATAGACCGTCATGCGCGGGTTCAGCGATTGCGTCGGATCTTGAAACACCATCTGCAAATCGCGGCGCAATGCGTAAAGCTCGGCCGGGGACATGGCGAAAAGATCGCGCCCCTTCCACAAGGCCTGTCCGCTGCTCGGCTCTTCCAGCCGCAACAGCACCTTGGCCAGTGTCGATTTGCCCGAGCCCGATTCCCCGACAATCGCCAGCGTCTCGCCCGCCATCAGATCGAAGCTGGCATCCTCTAGTGCCAGGAACTCGCCATAATCCTTGCTGACATTGCGCACCTCCAACACGGGCTGTGCGCGCGCAAGGGGGGCATGCATTGCGCCCTTGCCGGGCGCGGCCCCGATCAGCTTGCGCGTATAGGGATGCTGGGGGTTGTGATAAACCTCGCGCGCGGCACCGGTTTCCACGACTTCGCCCGCATTCATCACCACGACCCGATCGGCGATTTCTGCGACCACGCCCAGATCATGGGTGATGATCAAAATACCCATCCCGGTTTCGCGCTGCAATTCGCCCAGCAGGCCCAAGACCTCGGCCTGAACGGTCACATCAAGCGCGGTGGTCGGCTCATCGGCGATCAAAAGATCGGGCTTCATCGCCAAGGCCATGGCGATCATCAAGCGCTGGCGCTGGCCACCGGAAAATTCATGCGGATATTTCCCAAGCGAGGCCTGAGGGTTGGGGATGCCCACCCTCGTGACCAGACGCAAAGCCTCGGCGCGAGCCTTATCGCCGGAAATGCCGTGGGTGGTCAGCGCTTCGGCGATCTGCCAGCCGACCGTATAGACCGGGTTGAGATGGCTTAGCGGATCTTGAAAGATCATCGCAATGCGGCGCCCATTGATCTCGCGCCGCGCGCTTGTGCCCAGTTTCAACAGATCCTGACCATCAAAAATCACCTGACCCGATGTGATCTTGCCCGGCGGCATGTCGATCAGGTTCATGATCGCCGAGGACGAGACCGATTTCCCCGATCCGCTTTCCCCCAAAATCGCCAGCGTCTCGCCGCGGTCCAGGTGATAGCTGACATTGCGCACGGCTTTGACCGTCCCTGCGGCGGTGTGGAACTCGACCGAGAGGTTGCGCACCTCAAGCAGGTGATCAGTCATTTTTGCGCCCTCTCATTTCCAGACGCCAGCGCTGGGTCGGATCCAGTGCGACGCGCATCCAGCCCGAAAGCAGGTTCAGCGACAACGTGGTCAGAATGATTGCAAGCCCCGGCCAGAAGGACAGCCACCAGGCATTGGTCAGATATTGCCGCCCCTGCGCGATCATCAATCCCCAGGTGATCTCGGGTGGCTGGATGCCAATGCCCAGAAAGGACAATGAGCTTTCAGCCAGCATGACAAAGGCGAAATCCAGCGTCGCAATCGTCATCAACGTGGGCAGCACGACCGGAAGGATATGGCGCAAGATAATGCGCCGCGCGGGCGCGCCCATGACGCGGGCGGCCTGTACGAACATGCGCTCGCGGATTTCCAGCACCTCGGCGCGGGTGGTGCGCAGATAGACCGGAATCCGGGTGATCGCCAAAACCACGACCAGATTAAAGACCGAAGGCCCCAGCACGTAAAGCACGATGACGGCCAGCAACAGCGAGGGGAACGACATGATCACATCGGCAAGCCGCATGATCACCTCTCCGGTGCGGCGGCTGGCATAGCCCGCCACCAATCCAAGGCCCGAGCCGATCAAAGCCGAGAAAAACACCGCACCAGCGGCAACCATCATGGTGTTTTGCGTCGCCACAATGATACGCGCCAGCAACGGGCGGCCAAGCGCATCTGCGCCCAGGAACCAGACCCAGCCGCGCGACAGATCAAAAGGCGGCGCATTGCGCCCACGCAGGTTCTGCTTTTGCGCCAGATCGTTCATCCAGGCGGGACCGATGATCGCCATGACCAGAACGACCAGCAGAAAGATCACCGCGCAGACCGCGAATTTATCGGCCCATAGCATACGCAGATAGCGGCGAACGGCGCTTGGCTCGGGCGGAAGGATGTCGGTTGTGCTCATGGCCGGGCCCTTAGTGGCGGATGCGCGGATCAAGCAGCGAATAGGCCAGATCGATCAGCAGATTCATGACGAAAATCGCCAGAGCCGTGACCATGATCGCGGCCAGCACCACGTTGAAATCGCGTTGAAGAATGGAATCGATCATCAGCTTGCCGACGCCGGGAAAGCCGAAAATCGTCTCGATCACCACAGCCCCGTTCAAAAGCGCCGCCGCCTGATCGCCGATCACGGTGATGACGGGCAGCATGGCATTGCGCAAAGCGTGGACAAAGATGATGGGCCGCGAACGCACCCCTTTGGCACGCGCGGTTTTCACATAGGCCGAGGACAGCGCCGTGATCATCGAGCCGCGCACCACCTGCACGATCAGCCCGAACGGGCGGATGAACAGAACCGCAACCGGCAAAACCCAATGCAAGGCAGTGCCCGTCCCCGAGGTTGGAACCCAGCCAAGCCCGACCGAAAACACCGTGATCGCCACAATCGCGACCCAGAAATCCGGCGCAGAGGCCCCGATCAGCGACAGCAGCGAGGCAATACGGTCAAAAAAGCCGCCAACTTTGAATGCCGCCAGCGATCCGACGACAATTGCGGCAACGGTAACCAGCGTCATGGTGATCAACGCCAGTTGCAGCGTCCAGGCAAAACCCTCGAGCACCACATCGATGGCCGGGCGCGCCTTGCGCAGCGATTCACCGAAATCAAGGTGAACCAGATCCCAAACATAGCGGCCAAATTGCACAATCAGCGGATCGTTCAGGCCGTGGATCTCGCGGAACTGCTGGCGCATTTCCTCGGTCGCATCGACGGGCAGAAACAAGGCCGCCGGGTCGCCCGTCAGACGGGACAGGAAGAAAACGGCGACGATCAGCCCCAGCAGGGACAAAAGGCTGGCAAAGGCGCGTTTGCGGATGAATCTCTGCATGGTTCGGTCCGTCTGAAAGGCGGGTCTTGAAAGGCCGGGCGGGTTTTCCCGCCTGGCCGGACGATTTAGGGCTGCTTATTTAAAGGCGATGCCTGAAAGCGGCAGCATCGAGTTGGTCGCCATCGAGGGGCGCCAGTTCAGACGCTCGGCCACACGGCTATAGCTGACCATGTGGAACAGCAGCACATCAGCCGCCAGATCGTCATGCAGGTATTTCTGCACCTCGCCCCACAGCTTTGCGCGCTCTTCGCCCGTCGCCGCCGAGGCCTTTTCGATCATCTCATCAACCTTGGCATCCGCCAGACCCGACTGACGGCCATCGGTCGCATATTTGAAATACATCGAGAAAACCGGGTCGCCCTTCGAGTTGTCGTGCATCGCCGTCACCATCAGCGGGCCACGATCGGTCGGATAGGGCTTCGAGTACATCTTCTCGAATTCCGCGACCTCGTAGAACTGCAGATCGACGGTAAAGCCAACATCTTGCAACATCTGCTGGATCGCTTCCATGATCTCGGTGACGTTGGGGAAGTTGGCGGTGCGCGCAACCAGGGTCAGCTTGGTATCGACAGGCACGCCATCAGCCTTTGCCTCGGCCAGCAGCTTTTTCGCGCCTTCCGGGTCAAAGGCAGGCACGGCAACGTCTTTGTTCCAGCCCAGGGTCGGCGGCGGGAAAACGGCGGTTGCCAGCTCGGTGCCTTCGGGAACCAACGTGCCAACAAAGGCCTGACGGTCGATTGCCATATTCAGGGCACGGCGCACGCGCAGATCGTTCACCGGCGCTTGGCTGTGATCAAGACGGATATAGACGGTTTCCGAATCCAGATAGGAAAAATCTGTCGCCGGATTGGTCGCATCCAGCTGCGAGATCGAGGGGGCAATATCGGCCTCGCCGGTTGCCACCATCGCCGCGCGCACCGAAGGATCGGCACGGAACAGATAGGTCGCCTGCGTGACGGTCGGCTTTTCGCCCCAGTAATCGGCACGCTCGCTCAGCACGATCTGCTGGCCCGGCGTCCATTCGGTCAAGGCATAAGGGCCAGTACCGACGGGCTCGCGGATGAATTCAACCTTGGTTTCTTCGGGGACGATCGTGACCAGCGAGAACAGCAACGGCATGATCGGCTGGACCGGGTCAGAGACAATATCAACCGTCTTGTCGTCGACGACTTTGACCTCGACCTTCATGCCGCCGAAATAGCGCGGGCTTTCGCAGGTAATGGAGGGATCCATCGCGCGATCAAAGCTGTGCTTGACGTCTTTGGCATCAAAGCCCGTCCCGTCCGAGAACTTGACGCCTTCACGCAGATGAAAACGCCAGCTGCCATCGGCATTTTGCTCCCAGCTTTCAGCCAGTTTCGGCTTCAGCTCACCCCCGGCTACATCCAGCTCGGTCAGGGTTTCGCTGATGTTTTGCAAGATGATCCGCCCGATATTCGAGCGGGTCGCCATGCAAGGTTCCAGCAGATCAGCCTCTTCGTTCAGGACGATTTTCACGCCCGTATCCTGTGCGAAAGCGGGCGTCATGGTGACTGCCGACAGCACCGCCCCCCACAGCATGGTCTTGATTTTCATTATCGTTTTCCTCCCATTGGAAAATCACGTCACGACCGCCGGGCCCGGCGCGAAGCGCCCAAGGCGATCAAGGCAGCCGCGCAGATCAGCACGCCACCAGCCAAAGTCGCAGGACGGGCAATTTCGCCGAAAAGCACATAGCCCAGTGCCGCCACCAAAGGCAGCCGCAGAAAATCGACCGGCGCGATGATCGAGGCATCCGCCATGCTGAACGCATGGGTCATCAGCGCCATGCACCCCGCGCCCAGCACCCCCTGAAGCGCCAAAAGGCCCAGCTGATCCCAGCTGGGCGTGACCCAGAACGGCAGCGCCAGCACGAAAGCCATCGGCACGGTCAAAAACAGGTTCCACAGCACCAATGTTGCCGTCCTGTCCCCCGAGGACATGGATTTCAGCATCAATTGGATCACTGCCTGCATCAAAGCACCCGACAGGGCAAAGCCCATCGCCAGCGTCAGCCCCGTCCCGGTCGGCCCCACAATCAAAAGCGCACCGGCCAGGCCCACCAGCAATGCGCCCATACGCATGATGCCCAAACGCTCGCCCAAAAGCATCGCCGCCCCCAGCACGACAAAGACAGGCGAGGTAAAGGCGATGGCGGTTACATCGCTAAGCGGCCCCTGAGAAAATGCGGCGAAAAACGCGACCAGTGCCAATAGCTTCAAGCCGGCGCGAACCGCATGTTGGGCAATCGGAAACTGGCTGCGCATGATTTGGGGCCGCGCCAGCGCCAAAGGCAGAACCGCCAGCGCGCCAAAGGCAGCACGGAAAAAGCCGATGACAAAGGGATGCACACCGCCGTCAAGCGCGCGCACAATCGCCGCATCAACCGCAGCCAAAGCCGCGCCACCCGCCGCAAAAGCGACGGCCAGCATCACCGGCTCGGATCTGGGCTGGGCCCCGACCATGCGCATTCCCCCTTGCAATCCATTCCCCTCAATCCCTGCCAAGCAAGATGCACATTGAGCCGCAATATTGTCAACTCATTTCACATAACTTGCCAAAAGGCAAAAATTACTAACTTCTATATTATTGTTTTTGCGTAATAATACACGACGAAACTTCTTATTTTACTTTTGGACAACTTATCATCAACTTGACAACCTTTGTTTTTCAACCAATGCTTCCGGGGGTTCCGGCTAAGGGGAGTGACGCATGGGTCCTGATGAAATTGCCGCCGCGATGAACGGCGCGCTGACCGAAATCCGGCCCGGCCGATCCGAGGGGTTTTTGCCCTCGCCAAAGATCCAAAACCACGCAGCATTCCTGCATCTTTTGCCAAATGGCGATCTGCTTTGCGCATGGTTTGGCGGCACGCTTGAGGGGAA
>NZ_DALZMB010000055.1:0-26230 GCF_032007265.1 Paracoccus sp. (in: a-proteobacteria)
CTCCCCCCTCATCCTACGATGGCAGCGTCGTCACGGCAATTTTTCGAGGTGCCCCAATGTTGAAGAGCTTTCGACGGGACAGCTGAAAGACGAGGCACGCTCCATGCGGTTTCAAGCGGAAGAGCTTTGTGGCGGGAGGTTCTGATGGGAACGACGACTGATATTCTCGACAGCATCGACGCCTCGATTACCTCGGCAGGTTCACGCTACTTCGAAGCCACTGCGACAGCACTTGGTCCCGTCATGACGGTGATGATGACGCTCTTTTTTATCGTACTTGGTCTCAACATTGCGGTCGGTGCAGCAAACCTTTCGATGCGCGATACCAAGCAGCTCTTCTGGCGGGTGATCCTCGTTTATACTTTCGGGCTCAGTTGGGCGAATTTCAGCGTGCTTTATCATGCGCTCTCGGATGGCTCGGCCAATCTTGCCATGGGATTTTTTGACGCATCGAGCGGTAGTGGTGCAAATCCGAACCAAGCGATGGACGGATTTGCCAAGAATATGGGCGATACGGTCGATACGATCTCGCGCTCGCGCGGCTCAATTCAGCGCGGGGTGATCGGTGGTATCGCTTATATCTTCCTCTCGGCTCTGATGGCGGCATATATTCTGGTCGTCGGCTTTGCAAAGATCATGATCGCCTTCCTGCTCGGGGTTGCCCCGCTGGCGATGATTGCGACGATTTTTGACAAGACCCGCAATCTCTTTGAGGCATGGCTGACCGCGTTTGTCGGCTATCTGATGTATCCGATTGCGGCCGCTGCCGTCATCGCCAGCATCGTCAAGGTCGCGGAAGATCAGGCGGTGAGTGCAACGACGGCCGATTCAACACTCGGCACCATTCTCGGCTTCTTCGTCGTGGTCTTCGTGGGCGTCTTCGCCTTGCGCGCCATTCCCTCTGCCGCTGGCCACCTTACAGGTCAATTCCATCTTGCCCGCATCACACCTCAACCGATGAGCGGGGTTTCGCGAGCATTGATCGGTGAGCGAGGACAAATGCTCAGAGGTGGCATGATGACCGGCGGAGTGAAGCGAGATCTTGCCCAGAATGAGCGCGAGCGCGTCTGGGCGGAGAGAGGCGGCAAGATTGCCCAAAAAATCTATCTCTCAAAAATTTTAAGGATTGAGCCGAAGGCTTAACTGACCGGCCTCTGCGCTGAACCATTCAAATTCGAGGTAATGCCATGACAGACCGTGTGTCTGAACAGAGAACGATTCTCGAAAGCGAGCTGTTTCTCGAAGGAAAGCGCCGCGAACGGCGGGGCTTCATCATCGGGACGGCGGGGCTGGTGATCGCGGCTGGTGGCGTTGCCGCAGCCCTTTCGGTGCTGCCGTTGAAAGAGACCGAGGCCTTCGTGGTGATGGTGGACAAGGACACCGGCATGGCGAGCCGGATTGTTCAGGTCGAGCCTGCGGGCATGGCCGAGGCCGAGGCCGTGCGCAAAGGGCTCCTCTTCAATTACGTCATGGATCGCGAGACCTATGACGAAAGCGATAACGAGAACCGCCTGCTCAAGGTGTTCCGCATGTCCAGCCTCTTGGAACAAAACAAGCTTCGCAGCCTGTGGAACCCGAGCAATCCCAACTACCCGCCCACGCTTTACGGCAATTCCGGCAAGGTCGCGATCAAGGTCCAGAGCATCAGCGAATTGAACGAGAACACCGCCACGGTGCGCTTTACCAAGACCTTTTCGCAAGCCGGCGAGGATGATCGCGTGGGCAAATTCTACGCCACCGTCACCTATGACTTCCAGCCCTCGACCGAAAGCGCGGTCGAGCTGGTCTGGCAAAACCCCCTTGGCTTCATCGTCAGCAATTACCGCATCACGGCGGAATCTCTGGAGGATCAGGAATGAACAAGGCGCTGATTGCGGCGGTGCTTGCCGCCATGACCCTGCCCGCTCTCGCCCAAGCCGAAGTGGCCCCGCGTTCGGGCTCGCGCGACGGGCGTATCACCTATGCCACCTATCAGGAGGGGCAGGTCTATACGGTTGCGACCCGCGTGCGCAACATTACCATGATCGAGCTGGGTGACGGGGAAACCATCCGATCGATCGCGGCGGGCGACACCGAAAGCTTTCAGGTGGAAAAGCTCGAAGGCAACAATGTCTTCACCATCAAGCCGGTGATCGACGGGGCGCAAACCAATGTCACCGTGGAAACGAACCGCCGCTTCTATTTCCTCAATGTGGTCGAAGGCAAACGCGCGCCCGCATGGTCGATGAAGATCACCGTGCCGGGTTCGGGAGCGTCCAGCCGCCGCTCCACCATCGCGACTGTGCCCGAAGCCCCCCTGCCCCAGATGCGCTACCGCGTTCTGAGCAAAACCAAAGGCGCGGGCTTTGCCCCGATCGCGATCTCGGATGACGGCGCGAAGACCTATTTCCAGATCCCGCAAGGTGCCGCCACCCCTACGGTCTTCCGCGTCGATGCCAAGGGGCTCGAATATGCGGTGAACAGCACCATGAACGGCTCCGTCATTGTCGTGGCAGGCCGGTCGGATCGCTGGGTTGTGCGCTACGGCGATGATCATGCCTGCATCGAGGGGAAGTGACGCCATGGCCCAAGACCCCACGACCCGCGTGCAGGAACGCTTGGAAGGATTGCGCAAGCTGCCGCCCAAGCCCTCGCCCCTCAAAACCTATGGCCCCTATGCCGCCGCTTTGGCCGTGGGCCTCGGGATCGGTGGCTATATTGCCTCGATCCCGAGCGAGGCGGAGCAAAAGCCTGCGGTACGCACCTCGGATGCGGCCGAGTTTCAAGAGGAGTTGGGACTTTCGGGCTTCACGACGCGGGTGCCGCGCGCGCAGCCGGCCGAGACAGTCCCGCCCGCCGATCCCGAACCGATCATCGTGACGCCGGTTTCTGACCCAGAGGCTGATGCGCTGCGCACGGCTCTGGCCGAGATGCAGGCACAGATGGATGCCCTCAAGAACCAGCCTGCAGAAATCCCGCCCGAGCTGGCGGCGCTTCAAGCGGAGATGGAAAGCCTGCGGGCGCAGGCCACAGATCAGGAGAATGCCTATGCCGAGCTTGAGCGGGAAAACTTCCGGCTGCAAACGCAGCTTGGCACACAAAGCCTTCTCGGTCTTCCGACCACCCCCGCCGACAATGGCGAGGCGCAGCGGCTCGCGGAGCTGGAAGCGCGCCGCGCGGCGGCAGAGGCGCAGCGCGCCGCCCAGAATAGCTCGCCCATGGTGGCCTATCGCGCCGGGGGCGGATCATCTTCTGCGCAAGGCCAAGGTGAAGGCGGTCAGCGATATGAGGGCGATGAGGCATTCGTGCACGCAGGTGCCACGCGCGCGGAAGTGACCCATGCACAGGTCATCGCCAACCCCTCGAAGACTGTGGTGCAAGGCACGCTTATCGAGGCCACGCTTCAGACCGCGATCCAGTCGAGCCTTGAGGGCAATGTCATCGCGACCGTCAGCTATGACGTCTATTCGATGGATATGAGCAATGTGGTGATCCCGCGCGGATCGAAGCTCTTCGGGCGCTATAGCTCGGATGTTGGCCGCGGCCAGCGTCGGGTGCTGGTGGCATGGGATCGGGTGGTGACGCCGGACGGGCAATCGGCGGATCTGGCGGCTTACGGCACCGACCGGATCGGCCGCTCCGGCCTCACGGGCAAGGTGCGCAACCACACCCTTGCCCGCTTTGTCGGGGCCGGAGCGGTCTCGATCATCGGCGGCCTGCCCTCGATCATCTCGGCAGCCCTTGAAGATGACGGCGACGGCGGGCGCGGCAATACGCGGGGGGCATGGTCCGATGCGGCCTCGGATGTGAGCCAGAGCGCCACGGGTGCTTTGAGCGAAGTCATGCAGGGCTATCTCGATATGCCGACCACGATCAGCATTGATCAAGGCGCGGTGGTGATGGTGCAGGTCAATGCCGATGTGGAGATGCTGTGATGACGAGCTATCTCCACGCCTATCTAAACAAGATCGGCCCGTTGATCCGCGATCCCGCGATGATCGAGGTTGCGCTGAATGGTGACGGCCGGATCTGGGCGGAATGGGCCGGTGAGGCGGTGATGCGGGAAATTCAGGTGCCCGGCCTCGGACCGGAGTTTGCCGAAGACCTTGCCAAGCAAATCGCCAATGACCAGTCGCTCTCGCTCAATGATGGCGCGCCAATGATCTCGGCCTCGGTGGTCTTCGAGGGGGTCAATCTGCGTTGTCAGGCCCTTGTGCCTCCGGCCTCGGCGCAAGGCACGGTGATATCGTTGCGGCTGTTTCGCCCCCGCTCGTCGGGGGCGGAACCCCATAGCTTCGGCCTTCTGCGCGATGTGAAGCTCTCAATGGAGGAGGAACGCGCGGCCATTCTCGGGCAGCTCAAGGCAGAGTTATCGCTTGGCTCGGAGGAAGCGTTCGATGCTTTCTGCCGCGAAGTGGTGAGCAAGCGTCTGAATGTCTTGATCTCGGGGATTACCTCGGGCGGGAAAACCGAACTCTCGCGCCGCCTGCTCTGGATGGTCGAGGACGATCAGCGCGTCGTGCTCATTCAGGATGCCAACGAGCTCATGCCGGATCTTCCGAATGTCGTGAACCTCATTGCCGACCGTAAGGAGACTTCGGTGCGTTCGGCCGAACGGCTTTTGGAGGCCACTTTGCGCCTTCGCCCTGACCGTATCATCGTCGGAGAGTTGCGCGGTATCGAGGCCGTCACCTTTCTGGAGGCGATCAATACCGGCCATGAGGGCTCGTTCACGACCATTCATGCCCAATCGGCACGAAAAGCGCTCGACCGTCTGGCCTTCATGGTCTCCAAGGCCGGCCTCGGCATGAGCTATGCCGAAATTCAGCGCTATGTGCGCGGTGCGATCGACGTGGTGATCCAGGTTGCCCGTGCCGGCGAGCGGCGCGGCGTCATGGAGATCTGGATGCCCGCGCTGGACGGGTTCGAGCCAGAGAAAGCCGTGCCATGACGAGTTGGGATTATGCCGAGGCGCATCCGCAGCTTACCGAGGCCGAGGCCGAACACCTCGTGCGTGCCCACGGCCTCGATCCGCAGGAGGCCCGTGAAGAGCTGGGCCGCGAGAACTTTCTCAAGACCACCGAATTGATCGGTTGGCTTGGTTACTAAACCCACATCCGGAGGACAGGAAATGGCTGAAGACCGTAAATCGCTCTCTACCCGTGCCGTCGATGCCGTGGAAAACATGATGCGCTCCGATCTTGCGCAAAACCGCCATGTTGCGGCCGCCGCGACGAAGGCTGCGGCGCTGGAGCAGCGCGAGATTGTCGAAGAGGCGCGCGCGGCCCGCATTAATACCGCGCTTTCCGAGATGGCCGATGCGGTGATCGCGGGCGAACGCCCGCGGTTCAGGACCGACGAACAGGCGACGGCTTTTCTGCAGGACTTCGAGACCCGCTATGGCGCGGGGGCGATGGAGCGCTTGCGCGCCGGAGACAGCACGGATCTGGCCCGCGACGAGGCGGACCCCTCCCGCGTTGCGATCAAGAGCGCTGCCCTGCGCATGGTCGCCGAAACCCACGCCGTTCTGCGCGGGCAAGCGCACGAGCAGGACCGCACGCAGAGCCAGACCCTTGATCGCGAAAGCGGTCCCGAACTCGATCTGTGAGGGGGATGACATGAAACGCATCCTTCTTGCTGTTCCCTTTGGTCTGATCTGCGGCGCGGCTCTCGGCGCGGTTCTCGGCAGCATGTGGCTGGCGTGGCATCTCGGCCAGAGCATGAATGCCGCCAATCCGTTCCTGCTTCTGACCGAATTTCCCGGGTTTGGTGCTGCACAAACCGCCCCATGGCGCTTTGCCTATACCATTGTGCTTGTCGTCTCTGTGGCCTTCGGGCTAACCGCGGGGCTCATCAGCGTTGGTCACAAGCTGACGCAATATGGTCAGGCCCATTTCCAGAGCCGGAACGAAATGCGGCGCAACGCTTTGCTTGAGCCGGTCGGGCGCGGCTTGGTCTTCGGCAAGATCTACCGTTTCGGCATCCTTGGGCGGCGCTTCCTGAAAGGCCGCTTTATCTCTGCGCTCTATGACTTATTCCCACATTGCCTTGTCGTGGCGCCGACCCGCGCCGGTAAAGGCGTGGGTTACGTCAACCCGAATGTGCTGATGTTTCCGGGAAGCGTTGTCGTCCTCGATGTGAAAGGCGAGATCTTTGAGGCCACAGCCCGCCACCGCGTCTCTCTAGGCGACGAGGTGTTCCGCTTCGCGCCCTTCGACTTCGAGCATTCCAGCCACCGCTATAACCCTTTGGAGCGTGTCGCGAAGATCGAGCATCCTGCCGAGCGCTACACCCAGCTCGCCATGATTGCCGATTACTTCCTCACGGTCTCGGAGCGCGGCAATGCCGGCGACTTTCTGTCCGAAGGTCGTCAGCTCTTTGTCGCGGCGGGCTTGCTCGCGATCGAGCGCGGCCGCCCCACCATTGGAGAAATCAACCGCATCCTCTTCGGGCAGGGCGCATCGCAAAAAGCCTATGCCGAACATGCTCTCGAGGTCCGACATCCCAACGCCGCCGAGACCTTCCGCAAATTCTCGGCCTATGACGCCAAGATCCTGTCGTCTCATGCCTCGGTTCTGGGCGGTGCAGGCATGGCGCTCTGGAACAACCCTGCCATCGACTTCGCCACCAGCGGCAACGACTTTTCTTTCTTGGACCTGCGCCGCGAGCCCATGGCGGTCTATCTGGTCGTCAATTCGGATGCCATCCAGACGCTCGCGCCTCTGATCCGCCTCTTCTTCGGTGAGTTGATCGCCACGTTGCGCGCCACCATGCCCGACCCCGAGCGCGAGCCGTGGCCGGTCAAGATGATCCTCGACGAGTTCGACCAGCTTGGTCATATGAAAATCGTGGTTCAGGCCCTCAAACAGCTTGCCGGTCACGGCGCGCGGGTCTCGATCATCACTCAATCCATTCCCGGTCTGGAAAAGATCTATGGCAAGGAAGACCGCCTATCTATCGAATCCGCCTGCGGCATGAAGCTCTACCTCGCCGCCAACGACAAAATGACGGCGCAAGAAATCTCGGAATCGCTTGGCAAGACCACACGCCTGTCGGTCAGCGATAGCTATTCGCCCGACAAGACCGGCCTTCTGCGCCGCTCAATCTCGCGGCGAAACGAAGAGCGCGCGCTGCTCTCGCCCGACGAGATCACTCGCCTTGATCGCAATAAGGTCATTCTCATCCCCGAGCGGCAGCAGCCGATCATCGCGCAGCGCATCGTTTACTACGAAGATCCGTTCTTCCAGAAGATCATGGCCGCCCAGACCGGCCCCCTGCCCTACCCGACACAGGCACACCGCGAGATTGGTGCGCTGAGAGAGCAAGTGCAGGCCCTGATGGGTCAGGTCACGCAGCTCTCGAAAACGCGGCTGATCGACTACGAGGCGAAGGGTGACGAGGCCAGACCAGAGGAAAACCCGCCCGCTTTAGAGGGGCCAAAGCCCGACCAGCCGACCCTGCTTGCGGGTGCAAGCGCCGAACCAGCGGAAAGGCCGCCGACCGAGCAACAGGCGGCAATCGTAGAGGTGGTGAACGAAATCGCTGACGCGGTGAAGCCAAAAGGATCAAAGGATGAGAGTTTGTTAAGAGTCGAAGAGCTATCCTTGAGCGATTTCGGTATAGCCGGTACGACCCGAGACCTGATGGCAGCATTTGAGGAAAAATACCGACAAAAATCATAACTATCCTGCTGCAGTGATTTCAGCCCAGCACCGGAGAACATCATCAACCGTGACTTTCACGCTCTCGCGCCAAATGAGAAATGGCTGACCGATATCACCGAGTTCCACATACGCGCGGGCAAAGTCTATCTCTCTCCGATCATCGATTGCTTCGACGGCATGGTTATCAGTTGGGCCATCGGGACCAAACCGGACGCGGGTCTCGCCAACACCATGTTGGATGCAGCACTGGAAACCATCGCAGACAGCGAGGAGCGGCCCATAATCCACAGTGATCGGGGAGGCCACTATCGCTGGCCTGGTCGGCTGGAGCGTGTAAACGCAGCCGGGATCGTGCGTTCAATGTCGCGCAAGGCCAGCTCGCAAGATAATGCTGCATGTGAATGAGGGACCAACGGGGGGCAGGTCAGGAATTATCCGTAGAGGCTGACGCGCAGCGGCACCAGAGCCCGTGTTCGGATCACCGGCCGGATGGCAGGTGGAAAAATGAAATGAAAAGTCGTCAGCAGTGCCAGAGCGAAGCGGCGGCGCGGCTGTCTTCCGGATCAGCGATCGCGGTGCCCGCGATCCCCATATCTCTGAAAAGCAGCCTCTCGACTGCCAGGGAGCATCGACGCGAAGAGCCTAAAGTACCAGTTACTGCACTATGCGCGAATGTCGGCCATCAATGATACTACGCCTACACACGCGCAATCTCACGGATCAGATCATTTGTCTCTGGTCTCGTCGTTTGGTGCCGATAACGAAGAGCAGAAACAGTTCGCGAAATTTCAAGGCCGTCGATGAGTATCGAAACGAGGCCCCTGTCTGCTGGAATTGCCGTGGTTGGCAAAATCACCGCGCCTAATCCCTGCCGCGCGAGTTCGACTAACCAATCCACGCGATTTGACCGATAGGCCGCGTAGAGTTCGTGACCTTGGTCTGTACATGCCCTATGCAACGCATCCCGCATTTCGCAATTGGGTCGATCGAGCATGTCAGTTTCAGCGAGTGTCGAAAGAGAAATAGCGTCTCGTTCAGACAACGGGTGCGACTTGGACACCACAACCTTGTAGGACTCGTCATAGAGCTGGTCTATTCGATAGAGGTCTTCACTGACAGTCGCCGCTGTGACAACGACGTCAAATTCACCCTCTCGCAATCCGGCCAGAAGCTTGGAGGCAGACGCCACGATCAACTCTATTTCGGCTTGCGGCAATCGTGTGCGGAAGCGTTCCACGGCGGCTGAAATCCGGTTGTGACCAATCGTTTCGCCAACACCGACAGAAATAGGAACCCGCTCTAGTCGCGTGTGGCGGACGGCTTCAGCCTTAGCTGCCTGCGTTTCGTCATGCGCTTTCTGTAGCCTTGGCTGCATGAGTTTTCCGAGTGCCGTCAACCTGCATCCTGCGCGGTCCCTGACAAACAGATCACCCCCGAGCTCGTGTTCAAGTTTCTTGATCGCGGTCGTCAAGGACGGTTGGGAAACATTTGAGGCGCTAGCGGCATGGGTGAAGTTGCGATGCTGGCAGACAGCCAAAAAATACCTGATCTGGTTCATCTCCACTGCCACAGTCTCCGTCACTTTCCGCCATGAGGTTCACCATAGCACATGTCTATCAAAGAATAGAAGTTCGGGATTGGTGCCTGAGGCATTCGGCATGGGAAAAGGGTGCATCGAAACCAAACACAACTACCTCTCAATCAGGAGGCGACCATGAAAGCCCAAATTCTCAAGACACTCGCCGCTTTGGCCTTGATCACGACATCTGCACCCGCACAGGGAACCCCAATGGAAAATCACACTGCCAGCTACATCGCCATGCCCGCCGCTGAAGGCCAGACCGAAGCATTCGCCGAATTTCTGGCCGGAGCCGCCCCGATTGTCGCGGACACCGAACCAGGCACCATGCTTTGGTTTGCCTTACAAGCCGACGATACGCTCGCGATCTTTGATATCTTCGTGGATGAAGAAGCGCGCAATGCGCATTTCTCCGGCGCTGTGGCCGCGGATTTGAACCAAAATGCCGACGCGCTGGTCGCCGGGGGCTGGGACGATGGTGTTGTCGCGAATATCAACAATTCCGATGTCCTGTCGGTGAGGGAACCGGTTGATCTCTACTCGGCCACGACAGCCACGTACATCACGCTCGAAGCAGCACCCGGCAGAGGGCCGGAATTGGCAGCCTTGCTGACCGCAGCTGGTCCCATCGTCGGAGAAACTGAACCCGGCACATTGTTCTGGGCGGCGCTGCAGATTGACGAAACATCCTTCGCAATCTTCGACATCTTTACCAACAATGCTGGCCGTGAAGCACACTTTGCCGGTCAAGTCGCCGGGCTGCTGAACGAACGGGCAGCGGAGTTGGTGGCTGGCGGGTGGGACGACGGTGTGGTCGCTAACGTCCACAACTTCGACATCCTCGCCATCAAGTAACGCGATGTGACAGGAACAAGAAGCGCCTGGTGCAACGCATCAGGCGCTTTGCCGAACGAATTTAGATTCACCGTGAAGCGGACATTCGCTGCAGTGCAGCCTCTAGCCAGCGACAGCTCACCTTGACGATTAGCCAACTCGCCTTATAAATTACTCAACAACTATTGAGGAATTGATTCGATGAACGAACCCCAAGCGCTCACCGCCTTTGCGGCGCTTTCACAAGAAACGCGGCTGCGGATCGTTCGGCTGTTGGTGCGAGCGGGACCCGAAGGCATGGCCGCCGGCGCGATTGGCGAGGCGCTTGGCGGGGCGACGACTTCTCGGCTGTCGTTTCACCTGACCCATCTGGAGCATGCCGGTCTGATCCAGTCGCGCCGCGACGGGCGTTTCATCATCTATAGTGCGGTCTATGGCGCGCTGGCGGGCCTCGTCGGGTTTCTGATGAAGGATTGCTGCCAAGGCCATCCCGAGATCTGCGCTCCGGCCCTCGAGGCGCTCGACTGTGCCTGCGGCGAAAGCAAAGCTGTAAAGGCATGACCATGGATGTCGTCATTTATCACAACCCCGATTGCGGCACATCGCGCAATGTGCTGGCGATGATCCGAAATGCGGGCGTCGAGCCGCATATCGTCGAATATCTGAAATCACCACCCTCGCGAACCATGCTGAAGGCCTTGATTTCCCGCATGGGGATCGGCCCTCGGAACCTTCTGCGCGAAAACGGCACGCCTTACACGGAACTGGGCTTGGGCGATCCTGCGCTGACCAATGAGGCATTGATCGATGCCATGATGGCGCATCCGATCCTGATCAACCGGCCTGTCGTGGTCAGCCCGCAAGGCGTGCGGCTGTGCCGCCCCTCGGAGTTGGTGCTTGATCTGTTACCCGGACAGCAGGGCGCGTTCAGCAAAGAAGATGGCGAGCAGGTCGTGGATGCGCATGGCAAACACATCCATCCCGTCTGAGCAAAGGACTGCATTATGACGACACCTCAACGCGGCAGGCTATCCTTTCTCGACCGCTATCTGACGCTTTGGATTTTCGCCGCAATGGCTTTGGGCATTCTGCTCGGCACGGTTTTCACCGGCCTGCCGGAGGCGCTGAACGCCCTTTCCATCGGCTCGACCAACATCCCGATCGCGCTCGGCCTGATCCTGATGATGTATCCGCCGCTGGCCAAGGTCCGCTACGAGGAACTGCCGCAGGTCTTTGCCGACAAGCGCCTTCTGGCCCTGTCCCTGGTGCAGAACTGGCTGATCGGGCCGGTGTTGATGTTCGCGCTGGCGGTGATCTTTCTGCGCGACCAGCCGGAATACATGACGGGCGTCATCCTGATTGGCCTTGCCCGCTGCATCGCGATGGTGCTGGTCTGGAACCAGTTGGCGCGCGGCGACAACGAATTTGTGGCGGGGCTGGTCGCCTTCAACTCGATCTTCCAGATCCTGTTTTTCTCGACCTACGCATGGCTTTTCTTGACCGTCCTGCCGCCGCTGTTCGGACTTGAGGGCAGCATTATCGACGTCGGCTTCTGGACCGTCACCGAGGCCGTGCTGATCTATCTCGGCATTCCCTTTCTCGCGGGCTATCTGACCCGCCGCATCCTGATTGGGCGCAAGGGTGCCGCATGGTATAATGATGTCTTTTTGCCGAAAATTAGTCCGACCACCCTTGCCGCGCTGCTTTTCACCATCGTTGCGATGTTCAGCCTGAAAGGGGCCGAGGTCGTCCGCCTGCCGCTCGACGTCCTGCGGATCGCGGTACCGCTGGTGCTATACTTCCTGATCCAGTTCCTCGTCAGCTTCGCTATGGGGCGATGGATCGCCAAGGATTATCCCCGCACCACGGCCATCGCCTTCACGGCGGCGGGCAATAATTTCGAACTGGCGATCGCGGTGGCCATTGCCGCCTACGGCTTGGCCTCGCCCGTGGCTTTTGCCGCCGTGATCGGCCCCTTGGTCGAGGTCCCGGTCCTGATCTTGCTGGTCAATCTCGCGCTGCGCCTTGGCGCGAGCCGGTTTCCCCATGACAAAGCCTTGAAGGAGGCCCGCGCATGATCCCCGATCTGCCCAATCTCTCCCCCGCCGCCGACCGCAAGCCGCTGCTGCCCGATGTGCCCCACGCCGCGCATCCGCCGCGCATCCTGCTGCTTTACGGCTCGCTCCGCGAACGCTCCTATTCGCGTTTCGTGACCTATGAGGCCGAACGCATCCTGCGGCATTTCGGCTGCGAGACGCGGATTTTCCACGCGGACGGCCTGCCGCTGCCCGATGACGCCAAGGCCGATCACCCCAAGGTCCAAGAGCTCCGCGAGCTCTGTCTTTGGTCCGAGGGCCAAGTCTGGACCAGCCCCGAACGCCATGGTGCGATGACCGGCGTGATGAAATCGCAAATCGACTGGATCCCGCTGTCGATGGGTGCGATCCGCCCGACGCAGGGGCAGACGCTGGCGGTAATGCAGGTCTCGGGCGGCTCGCAAAGTTTCAACGCGGTCAACCAGATGCGCATTCTGGGGCGCTGGATGCGGATGCTGACCATCCCCAACCAATCCTCGGTCGCGAAAGCCTACGAAGAATTCGACGAGGGGGGCCGCATGCGACCCTCGAGCTATTACGACCGCATCGTCGATGTCATGGAGGAGCTGGTGAAGTTCACGCTGCTGACGCGCGATCTTTCGGGCGCTCTGACCGACCGCTACAGCGAGCGCAAGGAGAGCGCAGAAGACCTGGAAGCACGGGTTAATCTGACGGCGGCTGTCTGATGGAGAGCGCGCGGCGCTGGCCCGTCATCGCCGCGCTCGGCATCCTGCAGATCTTTGCTTGGGGCAGCAGCGGCTCAGGTCGGCGCGCGCCTGATCGAGATGGCGGGAAAAGGTCGTCACCACCCGATCAGGACCCTGCTGGGGGCGAGCGGTGCGGTAGCATTGGGCCTGATCCTGCTTGCTATGGACGTCCGGCTTCCGGCCCTTGCAATCATCTGCATAGCCCCACGCCTTCTTCGCTAATTTTGATGCAAGGAGGCCATGATGTATTGACCCAGGAGAATCTGCTCAGGTTAAGCCGATAGTCCGAATGCCTCAGCAGGCAGGCGCATTTCAAGCGCCTGATGCAGGCGGCGGCATCGCCCGGAAGGCAATGAACGGGAACTCTGCGCTCGGCAAGTCGTTAGAATTACATCCCTCCCTCTCGTGGTGGGCGTGCAAGCCTAAGCAGGGCGCGCCCACCACTTGCTATCCAAACTATTCGGTAACGGCATCTTCTAGCTCACGGACATTGCGATCTGGTCTCGCTTTCTCATGCGCTTGCATTTTCCCCATCATGCGGCTGAATTCTGCCTCGACCTCCTTATCGGTGAGCATACTTACCGGCAGCGTCGTTGTTTGCTCAGCGATCATTAGCGGTTTCCTCCAGTACACAGTTCAATTTGATACGGGGCGATTGACGTGACCAGTCACGCCCTGTCGCCTGACGTGTACAGGGCAACGCATCAGATCGGATTTGGTGCCGAGGCCGACTGGCTGAAAATGTCCCGCGTCAGACAGCACATGAAAAACGCTCCGCGGTGAAGCGGGGCGTTGCTTTAGTGCATGTTCATGGGGGATCGTTGCTCAGCATCTAGCTGTGCAACTGCAGCATTAAACAGGCGTTCAGCCTCTTCATCTGTGAGCTGCTTGATCTCCCGGCTGTCAGCTTCTGAGCGCTTCGGGTCGTGCAACTCAGGTATGTACCTTTGTCCCATCTCTCGATCCTCTGGTTACTGATTGGGCAACAGTATCACATCGTTACGCCGGCACAAGATTGCAGCTGAGTTATAGCCGAAAGTTGGTGACGCTTGATCAGGCGGCGGTTTGAAGTTGACGGAGAGCGTCGCGGAACTCAATCCCTTGTATGATCTCTGGGAGGCGGTTTTGGCCGTCGAGCTTTCGCCATTTCTTCTGGGCCGGCATCATCAGCTTGAAGGCCATGGCCAGCCCGGTCTTGCGGCTGAGGCATCCCTTGATGCGTTTTGTGCGGTGCCGAACGGTCGCGAATACGCTCTCGATCGGGTTTGACGTGCGGATATGTTTCCAGTGTTCTGCTGGATAATCATAGAATGTCAGCATGGCGTCGCGGTCTTTGATCAGCTTGGCCGCGGCCTATTCCCATTTCACGCCATAGGTTTTGACAAAGACGTCGAAAGCCGCATTTGCCGCGGCTTTGGTCTCGGCTTGCCATATATCGTGCAAATGGCCTTTGGCCTTTTCTTGGATGGATTTGGGTATGGCGTTCAGGACGTTTATGCTCTTGTGGACCCAACATCTCTGTTCGCGCGTCGTGGCGAACACCTCCCGCAGGGCGGTCCAAAACCCCAAGGCGCCGTCGCCGATGGCCAGTTTTGGATCTTGTTTCAAACCGCGCCGCTTGAGGTCGAGCAGCACCTTGCGCCAGCTCTGCGTGCTTTCCCGGAAGCCATCGGTAATCGCCAGCAGCTCTTTGCGCCCATATTCATCAGCCCCGACGATCACCATAACGCATTGTTTTTTTCCTCAGACATTCGTGGATTGAAGTAAACGCCGTCGGCCCAGACATAAAGGAAGCGCCGCGTGCCAAGGTCGCGTTTCTGCCAAGCCTCATAGTCTTGCCACCACTCGGCTTTCAACCGCGTGATGGTCTTTGCTGATAACCCCTTGGCGTTCGGGCCGAGCAAGGCCGCCAGCGCCTCAGTGAAATCCCCCGTGGACACCCCCTTGAGATAAAGCCACGGCAGCAGCTCCTCGATAGATTTCGCCTTGCGCAGATAGCGAGGCAGGATGCTGGGTGTGAAGATGATCTTGTCTTCGCCCACCGAACGATCCCGTACGCGCGGAACCTTCACAGATACCGGCCCAATGCCGGTCATCACCTCGCGTTCCGGCAGATGGTCATGACGGACAAGACGCGCTCGCCCATCCTCAAGCCGGTCCCCCGAAAAGCGCGACATCAGCGCTGAAAGCTCGGCCTGGATCGCTTGTTCGATCAACTGCCGCGCACCAGCGCGAATGACATCCGTCAGCGCGTCCGTGCTAAATCCAGATGGATCTGGAAGCTGGGCGATGGTAACCTCTGACATGTGGCATATCCCTTTCTCAACAGAGAATTGACGGCGTCTTGAACACCGCCATGATATGCCGCCCCTCAGCCCATCACCAACTTTCGCGCGTTACTCGCAGCTAGATGTCGGGCCAACCTCCATATTGGGCATGTCAATCTATTGGAAAAGTACCCTCGGAGCGAAAGGAACCCGCGGGATTGTTCGGGCCTCACTGCTTGATGCAGAAGCTATACCACTCACGGCAGCCGTTATCGTTGCTTCGCGAAAGGGCGAGCGAGAACAAAAAAATCAGAGCAATGCGCATCATTGCATCAGCCTGATCTGCCTGCGCACGGCTGTCCAGCGATAGCGCACACTGTCCTGAGGCGCAGGAGGGGCGGCGGATCACCCGCCGCCCGAAAGCTACCCTCTGCCAAGGGCTTTATAACGCTTCTCCCAATCCGCATCATCGAGCGCATCGTCATCGCCAAGGATGGCGCTTTCCTCGACCGCGTCAGCATCATTCAACACGCCAGTGGCGCCCAAAAGAAGCTCACGCTCCCGAATTGCGGCCTGCTTCACCTCGTCTTTGCCGGACTTGCTGTTCATCACAGTTTTTCCTCGAAGTGCGCACAGCGTTTTGCTGCTTCACGCTCCAACATTGTAGCATAAACGGCACATTAAATCACGACTAAAATTGGCGTTATTTGCGGACAGTTAAGGGTGCTGAGCTATCGCACCGGCGTTGCCTATACATGGAAAGGCCGGGAATGCCCCGTCGCTCCTGACGCCTGGGTTGTGCTGCGCTACCGCCTACCGCGCGACCATGATCGGGCGATTGCTCCGCGCATCGCCATGCTCGCCAGAGCGAGCCTCTGACCTGCTCGATTTGCGCCGATCATTTCGGCCTCCCGCACGACGGACGCGTGATCAAGAGCCGAGATTTTGGCGACCTGTGCGTTGATTGCGCGAACCAGCGCGACGATTTCGAGGGGCCGGACGATGCTTGACGCCCTCGCGACCGCCCTGTCCTTTACCTGCACCAAATGCGGCGGCTCCGGTCAGTTTCGAACCTACGGCCGGTGCTACGAGTGCAATGGCAAGGGCGGCTTCCGCTCCAGGCTCGAGGCGCGCGCGAAGGCCAGCGAACGGGCCAATGCGAGGCAGGCGCCTAGGCAAAATTGCGCCACCGCTCCCGCCCGCAGGAAGGCATCAAGCTCCACGCCTAGATGCGCAGACACCGGCACATGGCCCGGACAGAAAACTGCCCCCGATGCTCGGCCACGAACGCCGTCGCCATTGGGCTTGAACCAATGGCGCTCCAATGGCTCCACTCACTTTGCATCCCGAGCGAAATACGCGCTCGCCACTGTCCTCGGACCGATGGCGGACAATGGCTCGCCTTATTTAGGATAAGCCCCTCTTCTGGTGGTAGCCTTACAGCTCTGTCTCAGTTATTTATATAACTTGTCGATTGACAATTTAAGAACGCGGAGTATCTTCTTTGCCAAGGAAGAAGCACACGTCGAAGGAAATCGAAGCCGTCATCCAAGAGCTCGAAGAGCTGGGATGGGATCTTATCGAAGGCAAGGGGTACGCGTGGGGGATCCTTCGTTGCCCCGCTAACGATAAGGAGTGCCGCTGCGGTGAGTTCTGCCAGATGTCCGTGTGGTCGACGCCGAAGAACCCGCAGCAGTTCGCGAAGAAAGTCCGACAAAAGGCTCTAGCCTGCGTGAGGCTTGAAAATAAAGGCGAAGGAGAAGCCGATGGCTGAAGAATTCGAATTCGAACTGGTTTTCGCACTTCCCGAAGGTGAGCATGATGCATTTGCGCTGTCCGATGCCGTGTTCGCGGCAGGCTTTGAGGATGCCCTCGTGGGAACCGGTCAAGCTGGTCTGTTGGGTGTAGAGCTGGAAGCCGTCGGAGATGATGCCGAGAGCGCGATCCTCGATACGGCGCGAACGTTAATCAAGGCACTACCTGTAGGAACTCTTCTGCGCGAGGTCCGGCCGGACTTGGTGAGTCTCGCTGATGTTGCGGAAAAGCTCGAAGTAAAGCGTCAGGCGCTCCAGCAGCGCAAGATGCCTCTCCCCGTTGCTGGTGGCCTTTACCGCATTGATGAGATGATCGAAGTGGTGATGGAGGCGTCCAAGCCGAAGGAGGGTCAGCGCCGCCCTCGATTCAATTTGAACTCGGCATTAAAATGGTTTCGCGCGGGACCTGCTGCGCGCAGGGTTAATGCCCTTCTAACGATGCGTGAGATCAATCCTGCCACGATCGAGCGAGCGCATCGACCGGAGCACGAAGAGCCTAATCTGTTGATTTCCGTCGAGACGTGACCGGGTCACGTCTCGACGGAAATCAACAGATCTACGGCAAAGAAGACCGCCTCTAGATCGAATCCGCCTGTGGCATGAAGCTCTATCTTGCCGCCAATGACAAAATGACCGCGCAAGAGATCTCGGAATCGCTTGGCAAGACCACCCGCCTGTCGGTCAGCGAGAGCTATTCGCCGAACAAGAGCGGCGTTTTGCACCGGTCAATCTCTCGGCGCAACGAAGAGCGGGCGTCGCTCTCGCCCGACGAGATCACTCGCCTTGATCGCAAAAAGGTCATTCTCATCCCCGAGCGGCAGCAGCCGATCATCGCGCAGCGCATCGTTTACTACGAAGATCCGTTCCTCCAGAAGATCATGGCCGCCCAGACTGGCCCCCTACCCTAAACGGCAATAAACGAACGGTGACTGTGCGTGAGGGAATTGATCCGTACGATCCGGTCTCCCAAGGGGGAGGGGCGGATCATGGGGGAAATGCTGTGCCGCCGATGCCCGCGCTCCTTTGCCTTGAGCCACTGGGCGCGCTGATTACAAGGGGCGGACAACCCCCTCCAATCTTTTCACAGTGCTCCTCAGACACCCCACCCATCATCGCGGTCTTGCGCAGCACCCTCACGCTGCTGCAACCGCTCGAAGCTCTGCTCGGCTTGGCGCAAAGTCAGCCCAAGGCTCTGGTGGTTCTTCGCCACCGCCAAAATGGATAGAGCAACGTCTTTACGCTTTTCCGCGTCGGGGAAATCGACCGCAAGCGCGCGATCATCACCTTCTGCGATCCGGCGAACAACATCGCTGCCGTAACGCTCTTTCAGATCATGGGTGAACCGCTCGGCCTGCTCCTCATGCCCGAACTGGAGATCCTGCCCCTGTGCCACACCCTGCGCCATACTGGACAGCGTGCGAGTCAAGCGGTCGTTGGTATGATGCTGGGTACGCTCAAGCGCCAGATCCAGAACCTTTGCCGCCTGCGCATAGAAACCATCCACCAGTTCGGCCGCCAGACCCCGATCCTTCTCGCGCGTCAAGTCCAAGCGCTTCGCTTCGGCAACAGCAAGAAGATCGGCCTTCATCCACTCACGTTCCTGCCATGCGTTGCCCGCGCCGGTCTCAAGCCGCCGCGCTATTTCTTCATGGCCGATCCCGATCTTGGCGGCTTCAGCCTGTATACTCTTTTGCATCTCCGCAGCCGCAATCGGCGAAACGGCTATGGCTGTGCCGTCGCGGCTGATCTGCCCGCTTTCCAACTGCGTTTGGTAGACGGCGGCCCGCGCTCCGCGGCGCATCAGCTCGGCTCCCCGCTCATCGCCCAAAGAGCCCAAAATAGTACCACTGATCTCGTAGAGTTCGCGACGGATTTCGCCGCGCTCATGCGCGGGCTTCGTCGCGATCATCTTCTCTGCATCTTCGTACCAGCTGGCAAATTCCTGGCGCAGATCGGAGCGGGTCTGTGCACCCTGCTGTTGCATCGTAATCTCCATATCTTTGGGTAAAATGATCCCGCCGCGCTCAAGGATCGACGCGGCCTTGATGAAATTGGCCGCGATCTCGGCCTTCAGAATCTGATCGGCGTAACCCGCCAAACTGCGCATCAGCGCCGCGTTGGCCATGATCTCGACCAAAGCATCCTGAAGCGCCCTGCCCTCGCGCATCCGCTCGCGGACCGGACGATGCTCGCGCTTGGCCCCCTCGATCTCGGCCCGTGACGGGCCATAGCTCAGGATACCGCGCTCAAGGCGCGAGGTTGCATCCAGATGAACACCGTCCTCCGCCCCGATCTCGACAATCCGCTCTTTCATCATATCCAGATTGAAAACATGGCTCTTGGACATGAAAAACCATGTCCCGTTCTCGATCCCCCGATTGTTCACGACGATATGGACATGCGGATTTGCGCGGTCGGTGTGCAGTGCCGCGACATAGGCCCATTCGTCATCGGCATGGGCACCCGACTGGAACATCTCCGACGCCCAAGCCTCGGCAATCAGCTTGGCCTTCTTGGGGGAAAGATCGGCCGGAAAGGACAGAAGCAAATGGGTGGTCTGCCCGTTCTTGGGAGCACCGGTCCATCCGTCGCTCCACATCTCAACAATCTCCTTGCGCTCCTCCTTGCTCAAGGATCGCCCATTGGGATCGTGCTCGACCATATTGCCGAAGAGGGAGGTCGATTTTCCGAAGAGGTAATCGAACTGGTTGCCGAGCTGCTTGGCGCTATGGGTGCCTCCGCGCGAGATCTTCTTGAGCACCACCGCATTGGAGCCCTGCGCCATACGCCATATGTTACGCACCTTCGCGGTAAAGCCGAAGGGGCTGCTTGACTTGCGGCCGGCTTCGGTGAGCGAGCGCACGGCCCCGGTCAGAGTACGGCGGAACTCGATCTCGCCAATGAGGTCGCGGGCAATCGAATTAGACATCCGCCCTGCCCTCTCCGAACTTCTCGTAGAGACGAATACCTTTGCGGCGCTGCTCATCCACAACAGCCTTCAGGTAGCCGCGCACTTCAGGCAGGGATCGATGCAGCTCGTTCAGCTCTTTCCACTGGTGCTGGAGCAGATCGGTACGGCCACGGTTCGCCGCCAAAGCAATCTGGTTCACGTTCACCCCGATCTTGTGCAGCTCGGTCCGGATCTCTTCAAGGCGGCTTTCCTCCTCCGGCTGGAACTCCAAAAGACCGACCGCCATGCGCAAAAGCGAACGGATGGCGTCAGCGTTTTTGTCGGTCCCCGCCCGTTTCTTTAGCAGGTTCAGTGCATCCAGCTCTGCTGGAGAGAGCCGGACAGCGACCACAGCGCCCTTCGAAGTCGTGGCCCGGGAGGCGTTTTCACCACGCGATTTGATTTGGCTAACTGCAGATCTCGAGACGCCGAACTCTGCCGCGAGCGCTGCCGCTTTCTCACCAGCCCTCAAGCGCCGAGTGAGGGCGTCGCGCTGATCTGGGGTGAGGCGTCTGTGCTTGGCTGTCGTCATAATTTGTTAAGTAAACATCCTGCATTTCCTGCTATGTCCTAGTTTTGACGGATGTGACACCAACCGTCAACGCTTACGTCGGTGGAGGGGCCAGCATTGCAGAGGGAAACGAAGCAGTGAGCGAGCGAGATCGGCATGGCACAATCGTCACTTTTCCTAATGCGACCTGCAATGGGATCGGAGCCCCCTGAATTTCCGCCAGTATGAATCGTAGGGAGCGAGCCGCCAAACGCTAGTGGTCAGCGACCTCGTTCTGGCCCTCGGTGACCCGAAATCCGCGTCAACCTTTGCCCGCTCGCTCCGATCGCTCAAGTCAATGCCAGCAGATATATTGCGCAGAAGGTAAATAACTTATTTATTGTGTATACGAAAAAGCATTGCGCTCACCCGATTTTTTGTATACACATAAAGTGTAACGCGAGGGAACAAAATGCAGATCGTCTGGGACGAACCGAAGCGTCAGGCGAACATTGCAAAGCATGGTTTTGACTTCGCTGATCTGTCTGTTGAATTTTTCCTGTCGGCGACAGTCATCCGCGCCCACACTGGACGTCTCGCTGCAATTGGCACGGTCATAACGATCTATGTGGAACTCGGCACTGAGGTCCTGTCGGTGATCTCACTTCGGACTGCCAGCAAAAAGGAGAGAGAAATCCATGAAGGAATTTGACCCCAAGCACGCAGCCAAATATGGCTACACCCGTGAAGATTGGGAAGCTATCGACAACCCTGAATTGACCGACGCCGAACTTGCGACGGCGCGACCTTTTTCAGCCACCTTCCCGGAGGCTGCAGAGAAGATGCGTAAAAGCCTCGGCCGCCCGAAGGCAGCCAATCCGAAGGTTTCTGTCTCCCTACGGCTCGATCCTGATGTGGTCGAAGCGTTTAAGCGCGGTGGCGATGGTTGGCAAACGCGTATGAATGAAGCGCTACGCAAAGCTGCGCACCTGTCCACCTCCCCTTCTACTGCCACGAGATAGTGTCCTCGGATGGAGCGAGACGGGATCGCTTTATAAGCGCCGGGGTGTTGAAATCCGCCGGCACTCCCGTGAGGAGATACTTACCCTGCTCGCGTGACTGCACGAAGAGCGCGAGCAGGCAGTCCATCACCGCCGCAACAATTACGCACTGATTGACTGAACTCCGGTGATCGGACTGCCAAACCTCGGATCAGGCACCTCGTGCGTAAGAGCCGAATCCTTCGCGCTCGACGCGGAAGGCAAAAGCAAACCCAACAGGAAGAGCGCTCGTTTCCCTCTCACCTGCCTCCGGAGCCCGCGCATACCACCTGCCCTCTGGCCAGATCTTGAAACAAAAAAGTAGGTTAGAGGTTCGACTTTATGAATCGACCTTAGAACGGGATATTCGGATAGCTATCCGATAGCAGTTAGCTACCAGATAGCTTCCTTTTAAGCAAATCTACCGCGACCTCAAACGCCTCCCCTACCCCGCACCCCATAGCGTCGACGGCCGCATAGAACTGGTCTAATGTCTCTTGCTTTGCCTTGATATTGATCTGCACATTGCGGCCAGTCCTGTGCCGACGTTGCTGCTTCACCGGAGGCGAGACCGAAGTAAGCACTTCGGCCGCAACAGGTTCTCGACTAATAAACCCGGCAGCAGCAGCAACCTCGGGGCGCGCAATGGGCTTGGACGGACTAGATGGTGAAAAGCTGCTCAGATCGCCAAGGGCCTCGCCAAAACCGATTTTTGCACGATTGGAAGTCATGCCATCGCCTCCCTGACCCGCGTAACCAACTCGCCGACAAATTCAGATGCATTGGTGATAGCTTTCTGAATGTTGCTTGTTTCAGCGCCGTCCAGACTCGATAGCGTTCCACCGAAGTCGAACAGATCTCGATAGGCTGCACGCTCGACGATGGCAGTTTCAAAGACCGGAATACCAGCCTCATCCAACTCTCTCGCCACGTTCCTCAAACTTCGTGAACGTACTGCGGCACTTGTCCGCGTCAATACCACGGCGTGAGGAATAACCCGGCGCGCCATTTTGGCTTGCGAAGCGATAAGCTTTAGCACCTTCGCTCCACCCTTCGCATCCATACTGGAGCCTTGCAAAGGGATCGTCACAAAGTCGGACATGCCGATAGCATTGGCGACCATCAGCGATGCAGTGCCCTCAAGATCAACGATGACGAATTGTGCACTGCTCGCCTCACGCTCGATCACGTCGACGATAGTGTCTTCGGTTACGTCGCTAATGATCCGCACTGCGTCAGGCTTCCCTGGCATAGCGCCCCATTGCGATATCCATCGCTCCGGATCGGCATCGATAATCGCTACAGTCGCGCCGTTCTCGGCAAGCTGAGTCGCGGCCAGAAGTGCCGTTGTTGTTTTTCCCGCCCCGCCCTTGGGGTTCGCGAAGCTGATGACTGGCATACCTATTCCTGCTCCTTTTCTCTTAACAAAGCAGTTCACATCGATTCGCACAATAAGATATCTGATAGCTACCAGCTATATTATATTATCTGATAGCTATCATGCGTACATGGGTAAGAAAATTATTTCATTACAACAATAAAGAAAAACGATAGCTACCGGATATCTTATGCTACCTGAAAGCTATCTAGTAACTGAAAGAAGCTTGTTAGGCCGCTAAAGGCTATAGTAGCTGTTTGATAGCTTCCCGATAGCTACTATAGAAATACAATCTAGTGCGATCTGAAGAGACATCCGGAACCACATATCATTGCGTAGAGGAATAATCTCTGCCCACTATCCGCTCCTAAGGGCACATGCTCTTTAAGATCGCCGTCCAGCCAGCCGCGCGCGACTGCCCAATTGAAAGGAATACCTTTATCGGACCAAGTTACGACAACCTGCGCGACATAGACTCACGGGGTAGTCTTGCCGCATTTGCAGCAAGTCAGGCGCGGCAGGGTAGGGGGCCGCTTATGCAACGGCCTTTTCCTCGGTGACCGCAGAAAACAGATAATCGGCTGCCTTTTGTGCTTCCGAAGCCGCCTTGAAAATCAGGCGATTGTCGTCTGCGAGGGCGCGAAGCCAGCTCTGCACATAGGCGGCGGACTGGTCAAAGTCGGGGACAAGGCCAAGGTTCGCGCAGACAAGGCAATTGCCGATTTCTGCAATCAATTCCTCGAACGCATATGCTTTGCGTTCGTTGAAGCGCGACAGGCGGTCAAGGCGCGAGTGATGCCCGGTCCAGTGGGTCGCCTCATGGGCCAAGGTCGCATAATACCCTGACGCGCTGTGGAAAGTGGCAATCGGCGGCATGTGAATGAAATCCTCGCCGGGGTGATAGTATGCCTGCGGGTCGTCGCTGGTGCGGATCTCGGCTCCGGTTGCGACAAAGAATGCATCAAGGGCGGGGTCCGCGTCAGTGCCAAGGTCGCGGGATTCCTCAGCGGGTTTGCCGTGATACTTTTCCGGCAAGCCGTCGATCTGGTCAGCATTAAACACTCGATAGGCGCGCAAGTAGGGGATTTTGCGCTCTTCGCCGCTCGCTTCATCCTCGCGTTCAAAAGTGCCATATTTGACAACGGTTGCGGACTTCTCGCCCTTGCGAACCTGCCCGCCTGCCTCTTGGGCTTGTTTATAGGTGAACCAAAAGGCGCTGCGCAAACCTTTCTCGGCGGCTTCCATCCACAGCATTAAGACATTGATGCCGCGATACTGTTCGCCGTTGGCGCGACGGGGAAAGGGTGCGCCCCCTTTACTGCCAGTCCAAGGCTTGCGCCATGCGGGGGTGCCTGCCTCGATGCTGGCAATGATCTGATTAGTGACGTGCTGATAGAGATCGAATTGGGCCATTTGTGGCGTCCTTTCCTTTTAGCGACTGGCGGGGGGTCTGTGGCCCCTTTCCGCCGATGGGCAGCGCCTCGGCATTCTGATCTGCCTGAAACGCATGTTTCGGGCAGATCAGAGTGGAGAGGGCGAAGCCCGACCCACGGCCCTGACGATGACTGTCAATGGTGATGGGTGGCCTTGGCGCGGCCCGCAGGCGCAGCCGAGGACACGGGGCCTCCCGTCACGCCGCCTTGGCGGCGCTTGCCGATTGACCGGCATCGGCAGGGATGTTGGGCGGTCCTAAGAATATGAAAAGTCGTCAGACGCGGCGTGAGCTGGGTAAAGCCCAGTCGAACGCTGCGGCTGTCCGTGATGTGACTTGGCCCGCGCTACTGCGCGGGCCTCTGCATAATTCATAGCCCCTTAAAGAGAGACCTTTGAGGCCGATAGGCAGCAAGCTAGGTTGGGGCTATCGGTCCGCAACCATAGAGAGCGGCATTGACCTGCCACGGGATTTTTCCTCCACCAACGATTAGAGTCCGGCCCAAACTGAGGACGGACAATGAGCGTCGGCGGTTCGGCTATCGGCGGCTCTTCGTGCTGCTGCGGCGCGAAGGCGAGGCCTCGGGGATCAACCGGATCTATCGGCTCTACCGTGAGGAAGGGCTGACGGTGCGCAAGTGAAAGGCCCGACGCAAGGCTGTCGGAATGCGGGCCCCGATCCTGGTCGAGGCGCGGCCCAATGCCCGATGGTCGCTGGATTTCGTTCATGACCAGTTCGCCAACGGCCAGCGCTTTCGCGTGCTGAATGTAGTCGACGATGTCACCCGAGAATGCCTCGCGGCAATCCCTGATACCTCAATCTCGGGGCGCCGTGTGGCGCGTGAACTGACGGCCCTGATCGCGCGCCGCGGCAAGCCGGGCATGATTGTCAGCGATAATGGGACGGAACTGACCAGTAACGCGATCCTGCGATGGTGTTCCGAGCATCGGATCGAATAGCACTACATCGCGCCGGGCAAGCCCATGCAGAACGGTTTCGTTGAAAGCTTCAACGGCCGGATGCGCGACGAGCTACTTAACGAGACCATGTTCCGAAACCTGGCACATGCCCGTGTCGTGATCGCCGCATGGGGCGCCGACTACAATACCGAACGCCCCCACTCGGCATTGGACTACCAGACCCCGGCTGACTATGCGCGGAACCTGACCACCGCAATCGCCCGACCCGCTACGCGAGATGAAAGCTCCGCGCGTCGGGCGATTGCCCAACCTGCGCCGATCGGCGTAAACAAAAACCGGGCTCAAGTCGCAGCTGGATGAAAGTTCAGTGGTAGGTCAGGCCGGTCTGGGGGCAGGATGATAACTCGTTAGCTGGCCCAGAACTCGGTTTCTCGGACTATTCCGCTACCATCGAGGAGGCCGCTTGGAACTGGCTTCCCGGAGATTTGGTGTTCCGTAATGGTTTGAACCGCTTTGATGAAACAGTCAGGGACGCTGAATCTGGGGTGTGGGCATCAGTAACTGTGCTGCGCCCTACAAGCGGCGGGCCGGTCGCAATCTATGTTGATGAACAGATCGGCGTGACTGAAACGCCTCTGGAACATTTCATCGAAGGCGCACCTTACGCTGTCTTTCGCATTCGGGGGTTGGAAGAGCATCGGTCAGAGGAACTTCATGCGGGGCCGATGGCGCTATTCGCAGGGATCACTGCGCTTGAAACCCCATATGATTATGAAATTATATTTGAAAACAAGAAGTTCTATAATGCTGAGTTGGTGTTTGCGACCGCGTTAAACGCAGGGTTCATACTCGGCAAACTGAATAGCCCCGAGTTTCTTAGACGCCTTCGCGTCTCATCTTCTGCTGCCGTTCGAACTCGGCAGGCGACAGCATCCCGTTCCTCGCATGCTTGCGCTTCGGATTGTAGAACATCTCGATGTAATCGAACACGTCCTGCCTTGCGTCTTCGCGGGTCCGGTAGGTTCTGCGCCTGATCCGCTCGCGCTTGAGCAGGTTGAAGAAGCTCTCGGCAACGGCGTT
>NZ_DALZMB010000056.1:0-25801 GCF_032007265.1 Paracoccus sp. (in: a-proteobacteria)
AGAAAGTTCAACGACGCTGTTGCGCCGAGACGTCGAAGCGCGCTCCCGCGCGCTGATCTTCGGCCAGATCAGCCCATGACAGAGGACGCATGCGAGCGGTCCCGTCACCTCCAGAGAGACAGGAGACAGCGGCGATCCTGAAGGTACCGGCAGGAAGACCCGACAGGCAACCACCGGCGATGATCACCAAGACCACGAACATGTCAGTGCGCGCCCTTCCCCCTGACCTGCAGCCACGGGCACCGCACCGCATCAGACCGGATACTGGGCGGGCCACCTGATCGGCACCTGCCGCCCAAATGCTCGACCGGGAAAAGGGACAGGGCCGGAAGCGAGATCAGAGCGTGCCACTGGTCCGCGCAACTCACGACCAAGGTGGCCGGAAAGAGGGGAAGACTGATCCCTGCGCGCCCATGACGACGGGAAAATCCGACAACAATCCCGACGAAAGGCAAGAAGGCAGCGCCATGATCGCCACGAGGATTGATAACAGTTATCAAGCGTGGCATTGTGAAACCAGCAATAGCGGAGGTCGAGATGATCAGTGCCGATCTGGGAACACAGCTCGAGAGCTTCGTGGCAAAGCTGGTCGAAACCGGCCGCTACAATTCCAAGAGCGAGGTCCTGCGCGAAGGCATCCGCCTGATCCAGGAGCGCGAAGCCCGCCTTGCCGTGCTGGATCAGGCTTTAGCCCGGGGGCTCGCAGATGCTGATTCCGGGCGGGTCAAACCGGCCGGCGACGTCTTCGCGCGGCTTGCGGCCAAGTATCAGGCGATGGGCAAACCGGCGAAATGATCGTTGAGATCACCGCTGAGGCCGAAGCGGATCTGGAAGCCATCGGCGACTACATCGCACGCGACAATCCCGCACGCGCTATCAGCTTCGTGCGTGAACTCGGCCGAAGCTGCATGGAACTCGCCGAGTTCCCCGAGGCTTGGCCGATTGTCCCACGCTATGAGACGCAAAGCATCCGGCGCCGCGTTCATGGCCGCTACCTGATCTTCTACCAGATCCGCGGGGATCAGGTGACAGTGCTTCATGTCGTGAACGGCGCGATGGACGTTGACGCGATCCTGTTCCCGCAAGGCTGAGATCAGTGAACAGCGCCGCAGCATTTCTTGTACTTGCGCCCTGAACCGCAGCTGCACGCATCATTGCGACCGGGCTTCGATGCAGCTGAGGGTGCAGCAGTCAGATTGGTGGCCAGCGGCAGACCGGGCATGGATTTCGCCGTATGCGCCTTGGCGAAGGCGTTCAGATCCTCGACCATATCGGGGATCAGATCATGGGCCTCGCGCGACAATTTCGTAGCCTTCCAGCCTTTCCCTTCGGCGAACCCGGTCGAGATACTCGAGAGTTTGCCTGCGAGATCCAGCGCCTTCTTCGCCCGCCGGTCCTTGCTGTCCTCAATCAGATCCCAGGCGTCAGGCCGCAGTCGCATCGCCGCGACGAAACCCATCATCCAGAACTCCCAGATGATGTCCCCGTTGCGCTGATCCTCGTCGAGGACAGGGAAATACTCCCCCGGGATCATCAGCATTCCGGCGACGCGGTTGTAATGCGCCATGATGAGATCGAGAGCCGCCTGAAGCTCTTCGGCGCTGTCGAACTCCGGCGGGCCGCCAGTCCCCCAGACCTTGGCAAGCCAGACCGAGGGCGAAATCATTTCCGGACAGGTGATGAGACCCGCACAAAAGCCATCGAATTCGGCGAGGATCATCGGATCGTTGTCTTCGGGCAGTGCCGAAAGCACCGCATCGAGGCGATCAAGGTCTTCATCGCTATGCCAAAGTGCAATCGTCATCTTGAGCCTGCCGTCAGGGAGTACGTTCATGCCTTTCCTATACGGGTTCGCTTTGCTGCAAAACACCCGGCCGCAGCTCTGAGCCTCCGGAACCCGTATGGGGTGGCACTTACGCGCCACCCTTCGCCATACGGTAAACCGGGATGCCCATCTTGCGGGCCTTGTCGGCGAGGTTCTCCTGGATGCCGGTGCCGGGGAAGATGATGACGCCGATCGGCAGGCAGTCGAGCATCTGGTCATTGCGCTTGAAGGGCGCGGCCTTGGCGTGTTTGGTCCAGTCCGGCTTGAAGGCGACCTGCGGCACCTTGCGGTTGCTGGCCCAGGTGGCGGCGATGCGCTCGGCGCCCTTCGGGCTGCCACCATGCATCAAGACCATGTCCGGATGCTTTGCGTGGATCTGATCGAGACGGTCCCAAATCGTGCGGTGATCGGTGGTATCCCCACCCGAGAAGGCAACCTTCGGCCCCGGCGGCACCAGCATCTCGGTTTCCGCGATCTTTTTGGCGGCGAGGAAATCGCGACTGTCGATCATCGCGGCTGTCAGATGGCGATGGTTGGTGCGTGATCCCGAACGCGGGGCCCAGTGTGTGCCGGTCACGCGCAGGAAGATGTCAGCGGCGGTTTCGCGGAAGAGTTCCAGGCTCTCGCGGCGTTCGATCAGATTGCCGCCGATGCCGATCAGGCTCTCGAGCTGGACGGATTTGACCTCGCTGCCATCCTGCTCGCGCTGAAGGCGTTTCTGCGCCTGCTCGTTGTCATCCAGTTTGCGCTCGATCCGCTCGGCGGCGCGGTGGAAAGTGTTGACGGTCGACCAGAGAATTTCGTCGAGGTCGAAATCGAGGCTGGTATCGGCCATGGTAGAGATGAGGGCGTCGAAGATGTCGGAGACTGCGGTCTGGATGGCCTGGTCTTCGGGGGTGGGGCGGGGATCTGCCTCGCCCTCAGCGGGACGGTAGCCATAGAGCTGCATGTCCTCGATGATATGGCCGGTCGGGGAAATGGTGTGATCGGGCTCGAAACTATCCTGGGCATACATGGGATGCATCCTTCGGCTTGGACCGCGACCGTCGCGGCCTTCTGGCGACGACAAGCCCACGGGGGCTCCGGCCGGGCAGCCCGCGCATTCGCGGGCCCTGATGGCAAAGCCCGGCTGATTTGCTTCGCGATGTAAAGGCGGGGCTTGCCCCGCCGACGGAAATCAGTCGGGCGCCGCCATTGCCGGGCCGGAGCGTTTGTGGGCCGCTCGCCCTCTGAGAAGGCCTCGGCGCGGTCCTCTCGCCGAAGGGGGTTGCTTCCTCTGTCTGCCCGGGCAGGAGCGCGCCCGCCCGATCACCCACCCCGTTCCGGCGGATCAGCGAACGGTCATGAAGCGGCTGACGTCCTCGGGGGCGAGTTGCCCCCGGACCTGCGCCCGAAGTGCCTCCAGACCCGGCCCCGTTAGATCGTCGTTGAAATCCCCCAACATGGGCGAGAGCGTGATGGGTTCGATACCGGCCTCGTGCGCCCGGGCGATCAGACTGTCCCGCGCGCCGTCGCCGGCCGGATCATTGTCGCGGATGATATAGAGCCTGCGCAGAGTTGCCGGGAAGAGGATGGCTGCGAGATGTCCCGCCGAGAGAGCCGCGACCATCGGCATCTTGGGCAAGATCTGACGCAGCGAGAGCACAGTCTCGATGCCCTCCCCTGCCGCCATCACATCTTGCGCCTGACCAAACCGGACTGCGTTGCCGAGCAGGTCCCCCATCGCCTTGCGCGGCGGGTCGAGAGGCGCTTTCCCGCTGCCATCGCGGGTGAGCCAGGTGCGGTGGACGCCGGTGAGCTTGCCTTCGAGGTCGGTGATCCTGGCGATCAGCGCGGGCCAGGTCTCGGTTGGACCCTCGCCCCCCGGACGGTAATAGCAGTCAGGGTGGAAGCGGAGGCTGTCCGTGTCGCGCAGATCCGTCAGGCCGCGCTTGCGTAAATAGGTGCCTGCCAGCGTGCTTCGGATAGACCGGGATATGCGCCAGAGCCGGTCTGCAGCGTCAGATGATCCAGAGGGCGCCGGTGCCGATCTGTGCGTCTTCGCCTCTGGTACTGGGTCCATCTGCGGCAGGCTGAGGAACCGCCGGGCTTCCTCGGCAACATCGGCGAAGTCGCTGAGGCCAAGGCTTTCGCGGATCACATCGAGCAGATCACCATGCTCGCCGCTCTGTCCGTCGGTCCATTTACCGGCCGCTCCCTTGCCAGAGGCCGGGCCGGTGAGGCGGACGAACATCGACCGCCCCGGTTCATTGCGCACATCACCAACCTGCCAATAGTTGCCCTGTTTGCGGCCATTCGAAAGGTAGTGCCGGCACACCGCCTCGGCCTGCTGGCCGAGACGCTGCGACAGATCGGCGGCATCGATGCGGGCCATTACGCCGCCTCGCGCTCGGTGATGCGGCTGATCGGATAGACCGCCAGCAGCTTGCCGAGGATCTCGGTGCCATTCGCGCCGACCGGCACGAAAAAGCGCAGCTTCCAGGAGATGATCTCGCTGAAGAGACCCCAGGCCCGTAGCCGCTCGCGCATCGCCTCCGAGAAGCCGGTCAGTTCGATCCGGTTGGCGCCCATCACCCGCGAGCGGCGCAGTTGCAGGCCTTCGGCAAGATCGAGGACGGTCCGCCCGTCGAGCAATGCGGCGTAGGCCTGATCCGGGGTCAGGCTGGGGGCCCCGCTTGCGGTGGCGTTCGCGGCCCAGGCGGGCGAGACCCGGCGGCCGATGATCCGCTCGCCGTCATCGGTCTGCAGGCGATAGACGCGGGTTTCATCCTGCGGCAGGCGCTTCCAGACCGGAAGAAGTAGCCCCGAGACCACATGCAGCGTGGCATCCGAGAACTCCGGCACATCGGCTACCTCCGCGCGCCAGGCGGCCGCGAAGCTCTTTCTGTCAGTCTCAACCCAAAGCGTGTCACTCATCATCCTGATCGACATGCTGAAGGCTTCCATCGGCCGGATCAAGCGCACACGGCGTTCGATCTCGCCATCGTCTAGCATGATCGAGGTGGTCGGTACCTGCACGGCTGCCCTGCCAGAGCGGCTGTTGACCAGCAGCACGGCCCGTGGATCGTCCAACTCGTTGAGCGCGGCATCGAGCAGCAGGGGCGTGTTCCGCCGTCGCTCGGTGATGGTCAGGAGCCGGGTCTCAGCTCCGGTGCCGGGATGGGAGTAGATTACCTGCCGGTCGGTTACGGTGAAGCTTTCGGCCTTCAGCGTCTCGAGGCCCAGATCATAAATGCCGGCCGCCATCGCGCCCTCGACCTTCGCCTCCAGCAGCTGCTCGAAAGCAGTGAAGAGAATGCCTTGCAATTCGATGGTCAGCGCCAGCAGACGGTTGAGGAAGGTGGTGATCGGCGGCAATTCGTCCTTGATGCCGTTTGAGTCCATCAGCTTCAGGCCGGTGGCGGATTCAAACCGTTCCAGCGAGCAACCCTTGACCTTGCCGCGGACCAGCAGGAGGTAGAGCTGACGCAGAGCCGCCCGGGCATAGGGGCTTTCAAGATTGTCCTCGGGGCGGAACAGCCCCTGCCCGCCGGTCTGGCGCTGACCGCGGGTGATCGCCCCGAGCGTATCGAGGCGGCGCGCGATGGTGCTGAGGAAGCGCTTCTCGGCTTTCACGTCGGTGGCAATCGGCCGAAACAGGGGCGGCTGCGCCTGATTGGTGCGGTTGGTGCGCCCAAGTCCTTGAATGGCCGTGTCAGCCTTCCAGCCCGGCTCCAGCAGGTAATGCACGCGCAGCCGCTGATTTTTGGCCGAGAGCTCGGCGTGATAGCTGCGGCCCGTGCCACCCGCATCCGAGAAGACCAGGATGCGCTTGCCGTCATCCATGAAGGCCTGGGTCTCGGCGAGATTAGCCGAGGGTGCGCGGTTCTCGACCGCCAGCCGCGCTGCCGGGCCTTCGCCCTTGCGAATGATCCGCCGCGAGCGGCCCGTCACCTCCGCCACCATCTCGGTGCCAAAATGCTGAACGATCTGGTCGAGCGCCCCCGGCACCGGCGGCAGGCCCGCCAGATGCTCTATCATGGCATCGCGTCGGGATACCGCCTCGCGGCTTTCGACGGGCTGGCCATCGCGGAACACCGGCCGCGAGCTGACATTGCCTTCGCCATCACTGAACGGCTCGTAGAGCTGAACCGGGAAGGAATGCTGCAGGTAGCTCATGACGTACTCGCGAGGCGACAGGTCCGTGTTCAGGTCATTCCATTCCTCGGTCGGGATCTCGGCCAGCCGCCGTTCCATCAGCGCCTCGCCGGTCGAGACGATCTGGATGACGGCGGCATGGCCCGCTTCCAGATCTTCCGTGATCGAGCGAAGCAGGGTCGGCGTCTTCATCGAAGTCAGCAGATGGCCGAAGAAGCGCTGTTTGGTGCTCTCGAAGGCCGAACGCGCTGCGGATTTGGCCTGACGGTTCAGCGTGCCATCCGAGCCGGTGATGTTCGCCGCCTCCATTGCCGCGTCGAGATTGTTATGAATGACTGCGAAGGCCCCGGCATAAGAATCATAGACCCGACGCTGCTCCGCGGTCAGCTGGTGCTCGATCAGCTCGTATTCGACCCCGTCATAGGAGAGCGACCGCGCAGTGTAGAGGCCGAGCGAGCGCAGATCGCGCGCCAGCACCTCCATGGCCGCGACACCGCCGGCCTCGATCGCCTCGACGAACTCGGCCCGGGTCGCAAACGGGAAGTCTGCACCGCCCCAGAGGCCAAGGCGCTGCGCATAAGCGAGATTGTGCACCGTCGTCGCCCCGGTTGCGGAGACATAGACCACGCGCGCATCGGGCAGCGCGTGCTGTAGCCGCAGACCCGCCCTGCCCTGCTGCGAGGCAGCCACGTCGCCGCGCTCGCCCTTGCCACCGGCGGCGTTCTGCATCGCGTGGCTTTCATCGAAGATGATCACCCCGTCGAAATCCGATCCCAGCCAGTCCACGATCTGGCGAACCCGCGAGACCTTCTCCCCCCGATCATCCGAGCGCAGCGTCGCATAGGTGGTGAACAGGATGCCTTCCGACAGGGTGATCGCCTTGCCCTGCGCGAAGCGAGAAAGCGGCGTGATCAGCAGCTTCTCCTGGCCGAGCGCCGACCAGTCGCGCTGCGCGTCCTCAATCAGCTTGTCGGATTTGGAGATCCAGACCGCCTTGCGGCGTCCGCGCAGCCAGTTGTCGAGGATGATCCCGGCCGATTGCCGCCCCTTGCCCGCGCCCGTGCCATCGCCCAGCATGAACCCTCGCCGGAAGCGGACAGCGCCGGAAGCATCTGCGGCCGCAGCACTGATCGTGTCCAGCGTCTCGTCCAACGTCCAGTTGCCCGCGAGATGGTCGCTGTGCGCCTCGCCAGCATAGATCACCGTCTCGAGCTGCGCGTCCGAGAGACGTGCGCAGATGTCAGCGGGCAGAAGGGGCCGGTAGGAAGGACGGGGCGGCGCGACCGAGGCCATGGCCGCTGATTGCACAAGTTTGGTCGGATGCGGGGCCGTACCGGGAATACGGATCACCTGTAGGGCGTATTCTTCATAGATCGCGTCCGAGAGCCGCGCGGCTTCGGGGGGCGCCCAGTCCAGCGTCTCATACGCGAGTTCGACGGCGTTGGGACTGCTCAACGTAAGCCGAGCGGGCTGGGCTGCACCGACCCGAGCAAGATAGGAGCGCACCGTGCGGGCGGCGGCCGGTGCTGTTGGTGCCGGTGGCCGGGGCAGATCGACGATTGCGCGCGGCGGCACCTGGGCGGTGACCCAACCGAGCAGCGTCGCGACATCGGGCGCGATGCCCGAAGAGGCCGGGAAGGAGGAAGGATCCTCGGCCGGGATCTTATCGATCACGGTCAGCCGGGTGTCGAACGTGGTGCCGTGCTTTGCATAGACGGCGCCATCCACGGCCGCCGTGAACACCACGCGGCCATGCTCTTGCAGCCGGATGAAGGTCTCGCGCCAGGCCGGTGCGTCAGGTCCGAAGCCCGCGCCGGTGATCGCCACCAACCGCCCACCAGGGGCGAGCCGCGCCAGAGCAGAAACGATATGGCGGGAAGCAGAATCGGCCACGCGGGTTGTCACATTGGCCAGCACCGAGAAGGGCGGGTTCATCAGCACCACTGATGGCACCACTCCGGCATCGAGATGGTCGTGGATTTGCGCGGCATCGAACCGGGTGACAGGCAGGGCCGGAAAGAGGGCGGAAAGGAGATCCGCGCGGGTCGCGGCCAGTTCGTTGAGCGCGAGGCTGCCGCCGGCGATGTCGGCAAAGATTGCCATCAGGCCGGTGCCGGCCGAAGGCTCGAGCACGACATCCGCGGGGGTGATCGCCGCAGAGGTGAGGGCCGCAAGTGCGAGCGGAAGAGGCGTGCTGAACTGCTGCAGCGCCTGGCTCTCCTCAGAGCGCCTTGTATGGCTCGGCAGAAGGGCCGCGATCTTCGTCAGCGCCGCGAGACGCGCCTCCGGCGCTTCCGCTTTGCGGAACAGCACACGGCCAAACTTGCGCAGGAACAGTATCGTGGCGACTTCGCAGGCCTCGTAGGCGTCTTTCCAGTCCCAGAGGCCGGAAGCGTCTGAGGCGCCGAAAGCGGTTTCCATGGCACCGCGCAGCATCGTGCTGTCGATGCGCTGGCCGCGTTCGAGATGCGGGAGAAGCGCCTGCGCTGCAGCCAGAATGCAGGGCGCGGACAAAACAGGAGAGGGCGCGACCGGCGCTTGCGCCGTGGTCGCGGGGGACAGGTCGTTCATCTGGGAGATCCTCGGGAGAGCGGAACGCGGGACTGCCCCGGACAGCGCTCTCTCTCAACCGCCCGGAACCTGCCCGTTCCGGCCCCCTCTCGACCTCTCACGTTGATCGAGACAGGCCCGTAGCCTCGGCGCGATCGCCGCGGTACATCAATCGGCGCTCCCCGCCTCAGGCGGGTCCTGCGTCAGGGATCTATGCCCGACAGGGGGAAGACGGCGACGGTGGCTTCCGTCCGTCAGGACCTGAGCCCGGTCCCGGCTGCGCCGGGAGACGTCAAAATCAAGACCACGATCAAGAGGAGGAAGTCACCGCCCCCTCGTCGTAACGAGCCCATCAGCGACATTCGTACCGGCTGCAGCGAATGCAGGTGTAGCGTGAGCACTCGGCCCAAAGCGGACCTTCATCCCGACGCCGAGCGCCGCGTTGCAGCTTCTCCAGACCGGCCATTCGCTGCGGGTGCTCGATTTCTTTAGTGTCTGAGGTCAGCAATGCGGACGAAGGGGCCGTTCAGAGGTCTGAATTCAACGGCCTCTTCAGATACCAACCTTTCGCTGATTTCTTAGGAATCTAGACAGTAAGTATGGCTCGGGTCTGCGAAGCCGCGGCCAAGCCTCCCCCATCGTTCGGCATTGTGATCGGCGACGGTTTGCTTCATATCAGCGGTTGCTGATACCTTATTCCTTCCAAGCATTGATGGCAGGCTATGAGTTCGAAGGATACCCAAGAAAAGCGGCGCCGGAGCGGACGGCCGCTCATGATTTTGCCTATTCTTCTGTTTGGGTTGCTGGGCGTAGTCTTCTACTGGGGCCTCTGGAACAACGACGACCGGTTGCCCTCGACGCTGATCGGAAGACCAATCCCGGAATTCGCGCTCCCGCCCATCGAAGGGCGGCAGGACGGCCTAGCCTCGGCGAACCTGCTAGACCAGGTTTCTCTCGTCAACGTCTGGGCGTCGTGGTGCGTCCCCTGCCGCACGGAGAACCCGCTTCTCGTCGATCTTGCCGAAGCGGGCACCGTTCCGATCTACGGTATCAACTACAAGGACGATGCCGAGGAGGCGCTGGGTTTCCTCGAAGAGCTCGGCGATCCCTTCACCCGCATCGGCGCGGACCGATCAGGCCGCGTTGCGATAGACTGGGGCGTCTATGGAGTGCCGGAAACATACATAATCGACGCCGAGGGGCGCATTGCATACAAGCATGTCGGCCCCTTTGATCAGGCCTCGCTTGAGGAGGACATTCTGCCGGTCGTGCGCCGGTTGCAGGCTGAGAGCGACCCGTGAGGCGACGTGACGTCCTTGCCGGAGTCTTGGCGCTTGCGGCAAGCCCTGCCTCCGCCCGACCACCGATCCCTAATCACGGGACTCCGCGTGATCTCCTGTCGCCGCCTTTCGTGGATGGAGATGGACGGAATCTGACGCTGGCGGACTTCGAGGGACGTGTCGTGCTTCTGAACATTTGGGCGACCTGGTGCCCGCCTTGTCGCGAGGAGATGCCGACGCTCGACGCGCTGCAAGCGCGCCTCGGCGGATCGGATTTTCATGTTCTGCCGCTGTCGATCGATCGGGCCGGTCTCGAACCTGTGCGCCGCTTCTACCGAGAGACCGGCATTCGCAACCTCGATCTCTATATCGCGGAGGATACGCGCGCGATGCTGGCCTTGGCCGTGGTGGGCCTGCCGACAACGATTCTGATCGACCGCATTGGGCGCGAGCGCGGGCGCCTCGCAGGCCCGGCCGAATGGAACAGCCCCGAAGCCGTTGCGCAGATAAGCGCTCTTATTGACGAACGTAAGCAATAGGACATGGAAAAGCACGACGACCGCGCCAGCCGTTCCGCTCCGTGCGCACACGTGGTGGCGGTCTACCGATCAGTTTGGAGATGTGGATTTGATTGAACTTTCCGCTCTTGGACTAATGGCGGCATTGCTGGCCGGTGCCGTTTCCTTTCTGTCGCCCTGCGTGCTGCCGCTCGTGCCCGGCTACGTATCCTACGTTGCCGGACGTACGGTCACCGGCAGTGCAGCGCCTTCGAAGGGGCGGGCCGTCTGGCTCAGCTTCTGTTTCGTCCTTGGCTTCTCCACGATATTCATCGCGCTTGGGGCCTCTGCCACCGCGCTCGGTCAGGCGCTGCTGCAGTGGCGCTACGAACTCAACCTCGTCGGCGGCGCGATCGTGATCCTGTTCGGTCTGTTCATGATCGGGGCAGCGCGCCTGTCGGCCATGGAGCGCGACCTGCGTTTCCATCTCGACCTGCCGGGCGGGCAACCGGTCGCCTCCTACGTGCTCGGACTCGCCTTCGGTTTCGGCTGGACACCGTGCATCGGGCCGATCCTCGGCGCCATCCTAACCGCCAGCGCGACAAGCGCGACGATTGGCGAGGGCGTCGCATTGCTTGCCTTCTACTCGGCCGGCCTTGGGATCCCGTTTCTGGTCGTCGCGGGGTTCACCGACAGTATTGCCGGCAGGCTGCGCGGCATCGGTCGTTGGGGTCGCCGCCTGCATCAGGCTGCGGGCGGCGTCATGATCCTGATGGGCCTGGCGATGATGACCGGGCGGTTGAGCGCACTGGCCTACTGGCTGCTGGACACCTTCCCTGTCCTTGCGCGGATCGGGTGAACAGATGCGACTGTACGAGAAACATATCCTCCCTCGGCTGACGCATCTGGCGATGGGCCAGGATCAACTTCTTCCCTACCGGCGCCGCGCCGTCTCCGGGCTGCATGGACGTGTGCTGGAGATCGGGATCGGCTCGGGCCTGAACCTTGCGCTCTACCCCGAGGCCGTGCGTCAGATCATCGGTGTTGACCCGTCGCCCGAACTCCTCTCTCGGGCCGCGCAAACCTCCCATGGCCTGATGCCCGCGGCCGAGATGATCGAGGGCGTGGCCGAAGCATTGCCGCTGGAGGATCGCAGCGTCGATTGCGTCGTCGCCACCTGGACACTCTGCAGCGTTTCGGAACCGGAGAAGGCTCTCGCCGAGATCCGGCGCGTTCTCAAGCCGGATGGCGTCTTCCGCTTCGTCGAGCATGGCCTGGCGCCCGGACCCCGTATCCGGCGCTGGCAACGCTGGCTGACGCCTGTCTGGAAACACTGCGCCGGGAACTGCCATCTTGACCGCCCGACGGCCGACTTGATCGAGACAAGCGGCTTCCGCATGGAGCGGCTCAACACCGGTTACGCGACAGGTCCGAAGCCCTTGGTTTTCATGTATGAGGGACAAGCTCGCCTCTACTGAGGAAGCTTGGAAACAGGACAATCTCGGCTTTCGATCCGTGGCGCAACTGATGGCAAGGTAGCCAATTCTCGCCTCGAACTTTCGCCGAAAATTTTGCGGTGATGAGGTGTTATGAGCAGTCATCAAGATAACCGGCAGGCCAATCTGACGCGCGGCATCCGGGTCGAGATCGCCAGCCTCGTCTACAACATCATCGAGGTCGTCGTATCCGTCACCGTGGGACTTCTGACCGGCAGCGCAGCGCTGGTGAGTTGGGGCCTCGACAGTACGGTCGAGGCCACCTCGGCTGCGACTCTGATCTGGCGCTTGAAGAGTGAGGTGGACGGTGCCGACAAGCGCACGGTCCTGCACCGCAAGAAGGTCGCGCTCTACGTGGTTGCCTGTGCCTTCTGGATCGTCGTCGCGGCGATCCTCTACGAGGCGGTCTCCGCCTTCATTTCGCAGAAGGCGCCGGGCTTCAACTGGTGGGGTATCGCGATTCTGGGTGCTTCGCTCGTGGCCAACCCGTTCCTCGCCTGGGGCAAGTATCGCTACGGCAAGCGGCTCGATGCGCCCGCCCTGAAGTACGATGCCAAGGACACCATGATCTGCCAGTATCAGACGATCGTGGTGTTGGCCGGGATCGGTCTGACGCAATGGATGGGCTGGTGGTGGGCCGACCCGGTGGCGGCGCTTCTGATCGTGCCCTACGTTGCATGGGAGGCGTTCGAGGCCACGAAGGATGCGCGGTCGGTCGATCCGGACGAGGGCGAAGCTACTGCCGAGGCCTGACGTTACGCATGATGAACCGAGATTTGGGCATGGGCGGCAGTTCTCCGGTTTCCAGATCCAGATCCAGATCCTGATCCGGCACTTCGTAGTCGATGGCGTTCACGAAGAAACTGCAAAACGCCTTCATCTGGCTGATCGCGATCCACTCGCCCGGACAACGGTGGTTCCTGTGGTGATCGCCACCGCCCTGCGGAATGAACTCGTAGGGAGTGACCTCCCGATCGTGAAACCGCTCGGGCCGGAACTCTTGCGGCGCGTCCCACGAACGAGCGTCGGTATTCGTGCCGTAGAGGTCGAGCAGAACCCTGTACCCTTTGGGAAAGCGATATCCGCGCCACTCGAAATCGCTCTTCACCCGTGCCGCAACCGCGGGAAAGAACGGATACAGACGGCGGACCTCTTGCACGAAAGGTTCGAGCTGTCCCTCGTCGTCCTTCAGCTTTTGCCGCCACTCGGGATGCCGATGTAAAGCATGCGCCGCCTGAACTATGAACACGGATACCGCGACGGTCGGGCGCAGGACATTCAACAGCTCTACGGCGGCCACCCTGGGGGTCAACAACTCCCCATCGAGATCGCGCCATGTCGCGATGATATGAAGGGCACTTTCCTGCGTCGGCTGAAGCTCACCATCGCGGACCTGTTGGATTAGCCGTGCTGCCCATTTTTCCAGGCGGTGGCGCGCCAGACGCGCGCGCCAGTGTTTGGGGCCAAGGGCCCCGGCGTCCTGAAAAAGCGCTGTAAGCTGCGCCCTTCGGGTCGCCACCTCAGCTTCATCAAGCGGCACCCTGGCCCAGGCGCAGACAGCTCTTGTGAGCATTTCGCGCACTTCGTCATAGAGGACGACCTCGTTCCTCGCCTCCCAGTCCGGCGCATATTTGTCCAACATGTGAAGCGACGTGCCCTGAAGCGCGGCGATCCGCTCGGTCCCCATGAGTGACATGAACATCTTCTTGCGGTGCTGGTGGGCAGCGCCGTCCAATCCCTGAACGCCGCCTTCGCCCAGCAGGGTCTTCTGTATGCGGCCCGGCATCGAGCCCGCGCGGATCAGTTTATCCTCGGAATAGAAAACTTCCGCAGCTGCGGCACCAGTCATGCAGATCGTCTTTTGAAAGAGGATGCGGGTCTCGAACAGGTCGCCCTCAAGATCGCGGCATGTGTCCGGAATGAACCCATATGGGTTGCGCAGCAGGGCAAGCGTGCTGTCGATGCCCTTTGCGGATGGAATGCTGGACATCGATTATTTCCCCGTAACGTTTTCTTCTCGGTGGTTACGTTCGGGCTTGTTCTGCGCCGAGCGGAAGCTGTCCCAGAACAGCAGGACTGCACCGCAGAAAATCGCCACATCCGCAAGATTGAAGGACGGCCAGTGGTATGTTCCGTAATGGAAATCCAGAAAGTCTGGGACGGCCCGATAACGCAGCCGGTCGAGGACATTGCCGAGCGCGCCGCCGATGATCAGACCGAGAGCGGCAGCCGTCAGCCTGTCCGGCGCGCGCCACAACCAGATCAGCAGCCATGCCACGATTACGGCAGCAAGTGCGATGAGACCCCACCATGGCACGATCCCGCCCAACATACCGAAGCTGACGCCATCGTTCAGAACCCGCACGAGATTGAGAAAGGGCAGAACCTCGACTCCGCGCTCAAGCGCCGGTGTGTTCAGGGCAAGCGCCTTGGTGCCCTGATCGAGACCAAAGGCTGCGATCGCGCAAAGCCCGCCCAGAAAGCGGCTATTCATGCCGGCGCCTTCAGATCGCCCCGCGCGTCGCGGATGATGGCCCAAGCGGAGTGCAGGAACAGTCCGGCGATACCGAAGGCGACGATAAGGTCGGGCCACGCGCTGCCCAGCCACGCCACGAGACCGGCGGCGATGACGACCGCCGCATTGCCGATAGCGTCGTTGCGCGAGAACAGCCAGACAGCCCGCATGTTCGCGTCGCCCTTGCGGAATCGCAGCAGCGGCAGAACGGAGACGACGTTCACGACAAGGGCGATCATACCGAGCAGGCCCATGAGACCTGCATCCGGCGTCGTCTGTTCGAAGACCCGGACGATGGTCGTGCCGAGGACGCCAAGACCGAGGAGCCCGAGGAAGATGCCCTGGATCAGAGCCGACCGTGCCCGCCAAGCGAGGCTCCAGCCGATGGCCAGCACGCCGAGGAAGGTGATCGCGCCATCGCCGATGAAATCGAGCGCATCGGCCTTCACGGCCTGCGATCCGGAAATGAAACCGCCGATCATTTCGAGGACCCCGTATCCCACGTTCAGGATCACGACGATCCAGAGGGCACGGCGGTAGGCCGGGTCCTGATGGGCAGGATTCGGCGGAATGTCTTCATCGCCCTCGATCCGGTCGAAGCCATAGCCTGTCACCGCGACTGCCTTTTCGATGTCCGGCAGGCGCACTTCGGGTGCAGTCAGTGTCATGATGTGCGTCGCGGCCGACACTTTCACATCGCCGGGCGCGACCCCGGCTGCCTGTGCCGCCCGCTCGATCTGCGCGGCATCCTTGGCGCAATCCATACCGGAAACCCGGTAACGGACGGGCGGGACATCTGCCGTCGATCCGGCATTTTCGGTGTTGGCCATGGTCGCGCTATTCCTGCTAGGATGAATCGAAGAACAACATATCAGCGAGGAGTGATATGGCGCAATTGGTCGATGACCGCAAGAGCGCAACCATCGAGCGACGGGCGAAGCTGTTCCGCGGCTTCGCGGACCCGAGCCGCCTGGCCATCCTCGGTGCACTTTGCAACGAGCCATTGGCCGTTCACGAGCTCGTCGAGCGGACGGAACTATCGCAACCCAACGTCTCCAACCATCTGAGGTGCCTGCTGGAGTGCGGGCTTGTCGCCAGCGATCGCCATGGGCGTTTCATCCGCTACCGTATCAGCAGCCCGCGCATCACGGTTCTTCTGAGCGATGTGGACGCACTTCTCGACGTGGTCGCAGAGGGCGTTGAGGCGTGTGACAATTATCGTGAGGCGTGAGTCAGAACGGACGGCCGGTCGACTCGGCACAGATCGGTTGGAAAGATGTTGTCCGTGTGCAGGGTCCGACCGGAATCCTGCTGAGGTTCGACAAGCTGGCTTCGGAAGAGACACCATTCATGTATCACTGCCACATCCTCGAACACGAGGATGCGGGCATGATGGGGCAGTTTACGGTCACATAACAGGACCCCACCCGCTCGACACCGGGCGTCGTCAAGAGCTTACGTCTTCTTGCGGCGTTCTATCAGGTGCCGGTGTCGCCTTGTTGAAACGCATTACGGAGTATGTCTAGACCCGAACGGAGAACACCTCGCTAAGCTGCGGGTCCGCCGAAGCGGCCGTCCAGTCGCTCGGCAGCATTCGTCAAAAACGGCCCAGAGCGGCCTTCTGCGCTCGGTTCGTCGCTGCATTGCAGCAATCACCAGACCTGCCATTGCATGCTTGGCGCAGCATTTTACGTTGGCCCATTGACGGCAGGCGGCAACCACTTACTTCCGACCACGATTGTTGATCCCCCAGTGGCAGCCACCGTTCGCGCGGGTTCTCGATCCGGCGGCGGAAGCCCGATGCCGGATTGTCCTCACGCCAGCCCAGCTATGCGCATAGGTGAACATCTTTCGGAGCACCTCGCCGACCCGGTTGGCGCACACCGGCGTTGGTTTCGATCCCTTGAGCTTGCGGGCGCGTCCCTCCCGTCTTCCTTCACGCCCAGCGGATCGCCCACAGCATCTATGTCGCGGCGCAACTCCTTGGCCGGCTCCCGCGCCGCCGCCGTCGACCATTCCGGCCAACGCCCCAGCGTCATCCGCCGCCGCCGCCCGGCATAGCGGTAGTCCAGCGTGAAGGCCCGGTTGCCCGAGCGGTAGATGCAGGTGACAAATCCCCGAACCTCACTGTCAAAAATCTGGTAGTCCCGACCCGGTTCCCGTGCCGCCTTACTTACTGATTTCTCGTTCAACCTCAATCGTTTCACCGTACCCAGCGTCTCCTTCTTGCATCCCACTTGAGGCTCAGCCTCGCGCGCAGGGCAAGTCATATATCGCCACTCAGACCGGCGGGGAGGCGGAAGGTGGCAGAACCCCGGGGGAGGGCTGCCGGTCAATGGCTCAGAAGGGAAAAAACTACACCCTCTGTTGATTACTCCGTGAATTGCAACGAGAGCCTGTCCTGCTTATTGTCAAGCTAGTTGCATAGGTTCCAACTCAACCACATGATATGCCGCGCGATATGTTCTCTGCTTGTGGTCCTGCTCGTGTTCGCGGGCGTGACGCAGCATGGGCAAAGTGCTGGCACAGCCGGACTTTCGGCCGATCACTTTGTCGCTTCGATCAGCAATCCCGGCGACAAAGGCGGGCATGAGCACGGCTCTTCGGGGGAAACCTCTCGGCACGATATGACCGATGCCTGTGCGATTGTATGTGTTGGCACACCTACGCCTTGGCTTGCTGCCGCGCAATTTGCGCCTGTTGAGACCGAGCATTCGCTGAAATGGCACTCTATAGCGGTGACACGTGAGGGCCGTCTGGTCGGCCCCGGATACCGCCCTCCGAAATCCATCTGAACACTTGCTTGCCGCACCTTTCAAGGTGCCGAACATGGTTCGCCCTACGGGGTCTTATGGATTATTCATATGACTTGCACACTGAATCGCCGCGGCTTTCTGACCGCATCCGCTGCCATGGCCGCAGCTTTTGCCACCCCGCGCGCGGGCTTTGCGCAGCCAGCCGCGCTGGCATTGCAGGCAACGACGCGCACGCTTGACATCGATGGCCGCGCCGCCACGGTTTTCGGGCTGATTAACGGCAACGGAACGCCCGGGCTGATTCTAGACCCCGCCCAGCGTTTCCTGCTGGACCTGAACAATGATCTGACCGAGCCGACGATCATTCATTGGCATGGACAGATCCCGCCGAACGCGCAGGACGGCGTTCCCGATATGCCGATGCCGCTGCTGCAGCCAGGAGAGACGCGTGCCTATGATTTTGAGGCCGCAGCAGGCGCGCACTGGATGCACAGCCATGTGCCCATTCAGGAGATGCAGTTGCTGGCCGCACCCCTGATCGTCCGCCGCCCCGAGGATCTGCGAGCTGATCGGCAAGAGGTCACCATGTTCCTGCATGATTTTTCCTTCCGCCCGCCGGAAGAGGTGCTGGACGAAATCCGCTCGGGAAAGGGGCATGACGAGGCCGCCGAAGCCGAATTGTCACAACCAGCCGATCCCCATGCCGGTCATGACATGGGGGGCGGTATGGCCATGGATGGGATGTCGGAAATGGGCGGCATGTCCATGCCCGGTATGGCCGGGATGCAGATGGACCTGAACGACTTCGATTTCGATGCCTATCTGGTGAATGACCGCACCTTGAGCGACCCGGAAGTTGTGCGGGTAGAAAAGGGTGGCCGGGTCCTGCTGCGGGTCATCAACGGGGCTGCGGCCACGGTATTCTGGCTCGACAGCGGCGAGGTTCCGGGTCGGCTTGTTGCGGTGGATGGCCAGCCGGTGCAGCCCTTGCCAGGAACGCGCTTTGGTCTGGCCATGGGGCAGCGCCTGGATATCGAGCTTGACCTGCCCACCGGAGGCGGCGCATGGCCGATCCTTGCTCTGCGCGAAGGCGCGCAGGAGCGCACCGGCCTTATCCTTGCGACCGCTGGCGCCAAGGTGCCGGTCATGCTTGGAATGGCAGACGAGGCCGCACCTGCATTCGATATCGACCTTGCACAGGAAGCCGCCTTGCGGGCCGTTGCTCCGCTGACGGAACGAGTTGCCGATGCATCACCCATGGTGATGCTGGGCGGGCAGATGCAGCCCTATCGCTGGACCATCAACGACCGCGTGTTCGAGGATCGGATTCCGGTTACGGCCAAAACAGGCCAGCGGGTCGAGATCATGTTCCACAACATGTCGATGATGGGCCATCCCATGCATCTGCATGGCCATCATTTCCAAGTTGTCGCGATCAATGGCAGACGGTTTTCCGGTGCATTGCGCGACACGGTCTATGTGCCGCCCATGTCGATGGTCACGGTGGCGCTGGATGCGGGCGAGGCGGCGGAATGGATGCTGCATTGTCACCACATGCCGCATCTTGCCAGCGGCATGATGACGACGTTCGCGGTCTCGGCGTGACGGGAGTGACATGATGTTTCAGCGACGCATGATCCTGACCCTGGCCCTTACCGCCCCGGCGATGGCCATCGCACCGCGCCTATCTTGGGCTGGTCATTCGCTTCCACCCGAATTCCGCAGGCAGCTTGAACATGACGCGAATGCGCCGATCTTCGGCAATCCTGACGGCGATGCGACTCTGATCGAGTTCTTCGACTATAACTGCCAGTTCTGCCGTGCGATGATGCCAGTGGTGGATGCCGTGTTAGGAGCCGATCCCGGCTTGCGGATGGTGATGCGGGAATGGCCGGTCTTTGGCGAGGGTTCGGTTTTCGCGGCCCGCGCGGCGCTGGCGTCGCGCAAGCAGGGCCGCTACGCCGACTTTCATCGCGCCTTGATGAGTCAGAAACCCCGGGCCGAAAGGGCCAGCGTCCTGCGTGTTGCGCGATCCATGGGTTTAGACACTCAGCAGTTGCAGCGCGATATGGGCGGCCCGGAGATTGCCCAACATATCCAGCAGTCCAATGCGCTGGCCGAGGCGATGGGGCTTGTCGGCACACCCACCTTCATCGCCGGATCGGATTCGCGCTTTGGCGCCATTTCATCAACGGAACTGGCCGAACTGGTTGCGGCCTCGCGTGGCAATTGAAGCATTTCACGAAAGGACAACGCTATGGATAATTCTGATCGACACAATAGCCACGGAAGCCAGAGCGGCGGAAGCTATGGCCGTTTTGCGGCGATGATCGCTACCTCGACGGTGATCATGTTCGGGCTGATGTATCTGAACACCTGGGCGATGGATCATGTCTTTTTCAGCCAGACCCGGATGTGGATGGCGCTTTACATGGGCGGCGCCATGGCGCTGATCATGCTGGCCTTCATGCTTGGGATGTATCGCAACCAGCGCGCCAATATGACCGTCGCAGGCCTTTCAATTCTGGCCTTTGCCCTCGGCCTGTTTCTGGTTCGCAGTCAGGCAACGGTCGATGATACCGCCTGGATGAAGGCGATGATTCCGCATCACTCGATTGCGATCCTGACATCCACCCGCGCGGATATCTCGGATCCTCGCGTGCGGGCGCTGGCGGACAGCATCATCGAGGCCCAGACGCTGGAAATCGCGGAGATGAAGGCGCTGATCGCCGATCTGGAAGGCGGGCCAGCGGCGACGCCCGAGGTCGATGGGCGCTGATGCGATACGGTTCGGCAATCGCGGATCCCGCTGCGCTTGCCGCATTCATCTGAAGGTACAACCATTACGAGGAGCAATCACATGCTGACACGCAGACATTTCATCCGAACGACGACGGCGCTGTTCGCGGCCTCCGCCGCCAGCCCGCTTATGGCCTCGACCTGGCCCGACGCGGCGCAGAAGGCCGCCTGGGATGCCGAGGTGGAAGCCGGCGGCCCCAATCCTTGGGGCCTGCACCAGCGTTTCCTGCCGCAGCGGATTGTCGCGAATGACGGTCTGGTGCCGGGCGATATCCATGTCGATGCCGTGGCCCGATACCTCTACCACATCGAAGAGGGCGGCACGGCGATGCGTTACGGCGTGGCCATCGGCCGGGGCGATCTTTACGAGCCGGGGACCTATACAATAAAGCGCAAGGCCGAATGGCCGCACTGGACCCCGACAAGGAACATGATCGAGCGCGAACCCGAGGTCTATGCGCAGTATGAAAACGGCATGGAGCCCGGTCCCCGGAATGCGCTCGGGTCACGGGCGCTTTATCTCTATCTCGGCGAGCGCGACACCTATCTGCGCATTCACGGCACGCCGTTTCCGACCTCGATCGGCAGCCGCGCCAGTTCCGGCTGCGTCCGCATGGTCATGGCCCATATCAACGGACTCTATCCACGCGTCCAGATCGGCGCGACCGCCTATCTCTATTCGCCGGAGGGCAGCGTGACGGCCATCAGCTGAACGGTCGCCCTCTGGCGAGGCCGGGCGTCAGGACGTACGCGCGTTGCAGATATGGTTGCCGTTGGCCGCCCGCAGCGGCACCAGCGTCGTTTCGACCGGCCCGACATGATAATACCAATAGCAATCATCCGCCGGGTCCAGCCGCGCCGTTGTCAGGTCCTGGTTGGGGCCGGCGATGGCGACGACCTCGTTCGGAATGGGATACGGCGAGGCCGCTTCGGCAGCGATATCGGGCGCCTGGGCCGCGCATCCGGCAAGGACGAGCAGCGTCAGGGCGATGGCGGCGGTTCTTTTCTTCATGGGAAACTCCTTGGCTATGGTGGTGTCGCGCCGGGGTGTTACGGCGCGCTGTCCTTGGTGATGCGGCTCTGGATTGCCCGTTCCCGTTCAGGCCAGGTAGATTTGATATAGGCCAGAACGGCGGCGATTTGGTCGTCACTCATGACATCGCCGAAGCCGGGCATGTCACTTTTATACCCATCGCCGACCACGGCGGCCGTGCCGTCGCGAATGATCTGTACCAGAAGCGCGTCGGCGTGATGCCATGTGTGACCGGTCTCGTCATGCGGGGGCGCCGGATAGCGGCCACTTGCGAGCGGGGTCTGCCAGTCCGGCTGGCCTTCCAGATCGGCGCCGTGGCAACTGGCGCAGTTATCGACGTAGAGCCGCTGGCCAAGCGCGATCACGGCCTGATCCTGCGCGGCTGTTCCGGTGGCCCCGCTGCCGCGCCAGAGGATCAGGATCGCAGCGGCCAGACCGACCGCTGCGATGAGGATGAGTGCGTTGCGCGTCATCTGCTACCCGTCCAGCGGAAAGGCGCGACCGTCACCGGCAATGCCGCCCCAGGCGATGACCTCGGCGGTGGCCTCGACCCCGCCACCCATGCCCGGCGAGTCGGCGGGCATCCCCGGCACGGCGATCCCGGTAATGTCGGGGCGCTGTTCCAGAAGCTGCCTTATGGCCGCGAAGGGCACATGGCCCTCGACGATATAGCCGCTGATCCGGGTCGTGTGGCAGGACCACAGGTTTTCGGGCACAGCGGCGTCGCGCTTCATACCGACATAGTCGCTGGCCTCAGTGATCTCGACCTCGAACCCCGCCTCGATGGCCAGATCGGCCCAGGCGCCGCAGCAGCCGCAGCCGGGGTCCTTGGTGACACTCAGCAGGTTCGGCTTTTCGTCCGAACCGATGGCGGCAAAGGCAAGGGTAGAGGCTGTCGACAGTATCGCCGCGACCGCAAGGATCGCCCCGCGACGCGAGAAGTGATGATTGCTCATATCTGATGTCTTTCAGGATATTGCGCGCCGTAGGGTCATTCATCCCTGTCATGGCGCAGTTGATCGGCTTGTGGCCCCTCGGGCCATGTGGCGTCAGAGAGCAGCGGATCGCGGAGGGGGCAGCGGCAAGCGCGGCCTGGCCGATTTCATATCTTGCAGCGGGGGAAAGTGTCGGATTCGGCGTGGCAAGCGGGCCGCGTTGGGCGTGATTTCGGCATTGCCGATGGCGGCACAGGCCGCACAGTCGCCATGTGGAGAATCCGGCTGCGTGGTGCAGCATTCATGCGCGACTGGCGACGCGGATGTTTCGGCCATCGAGGCCATCGACGATGCTTCCGCCGAGGCGGCGCCGGTCAGGGCCAGTGGCATCGTCACCGCCAGCATGACGGCAAGCAGTGCCGATAGCAGGAACCGCATCAGTCGCGTACCTTTTCCATCAGTTCGACGACCTCGCGGAACATCACCCGCTGACGGTCCTGATCGCCGGATTGGATCGCGTCTTCCATGCAGCTTCGCGCGTGATCCTCGATCAGCAAGCGTTCGACGCCGCGCAGGGCAGACCGGATGGCGGCGGTCTGGTTCAGGATGTCGACGCAATAGCGCCCATCCTCGACCATGCGCGAGACGCCCTGCACCTGACCGTTCAGGCGGGAAAGCCGCTTCAGGATCGCGTCTCGGTTCTGCTTGTCATGCGCCAAGGAGGGCTCCGAACTTCAACATCTGAGGCTTGTGCTATACCCTCAAGGGGTATAGAGCAAGTCTGATATACCCCCTATAGGTATTTGCCGGGAGAGAGTCATGGACCACAATCACGATCATTCGCATGGGCATCACGATCACGGGACACACGGTGGTGCACCGGCACAGGCTGATCCCGGCAAGGCCATCGACCCGGTTTGCGGCATGCAGGTGACGATCAAGCCCGAGGCCCGGCACCGCGACTATGAGGGACAGACCTTCTATTTCTGCTCGGACGGTTGCCAGTCGAAGTTCGACGGCGATCCGTGGTTCTACGCCTCGGGCGCGGCGGCCAAGGTCGAAAAATCCGCCCCGGCAGGCACGCAATGGACCTGCCCGATGCATCCCGAAATCGTCCGCGACGAACCCGGCGCCTGCCCGATCTGCGGCATGGCTTTGGAGCCGATGATTCCCTCGGATGAACCCAGCCATGAACTGACTGATTTCACCCGGCGGCTCTGGGTCAGCGTGGCCGCTGCGGTGCCGTTGTTGATCCTGACGATGGGCGAGATGGTGGGCATTCCGGTCCGTGACTGGATCGGGCACCGCACCGCCGTCTGGCTGGAGTTCCTGCTGGCCACGCCCATCGTGCTCTGGGCGGCGCGGCCCTTCTTTCAGCGCGGGTTGGATTCCTTCAAAAACCGCTCACCGAACATGTGGACGCTGATCTCGCTGGGTGTCGGCGCGGCCTATCTCTATTCGCTCTTCGCCACCTTCCTGCCGGGCATCTTTCCCGAGGAATACCGAATGGGCGGCATCGTCGGCACCTATTACGAGGCTGCGGTTGTGATCGTCGCCCTGGTCTTTGTCGGGCAGGTGCTGGAACTGCGGGCGCGGGAGCGCACCGGCGATGCTATCCGGGCGCTGATGGATCTCGCGCCCAAGACCGCTCGGCGCATCCTGCCCGATGGCACGGAATATGACGCGCCGCTGGAAAACATCACGGCAGGCGATCTCTTGCGCGTGCGGCCGGGCGACAGCGTGCCGGTCGATAGCGAGGTGGTCGAGGGCCGTTCTTCCGTCGATGAAAGCATGATCACGGGCGAGCCGGTGCCGGTCGAGAAGGTGCAGGGCGACCGCGTGACCGGCGGCACGATTAATAAGAACGGCACGCTGGCGATCCGCGCCACCGATGTCGGCGCCGATACGGTGCTGTCGCAGATCGTCCAGATGGTCGCCGGCGCGCGACGCTCCAAAGCGCCTATTCAGGGGCTGGCCGACCGGGTTTCGGCGATCTTCGTGCCTGCGGTGGTGGTGATCGCCATTCTGGCCTTTGTCGTCTGGCTGATCTTTGGCCCCAGCCCGTCCTATGTCTTCGCCATTGCCTCGGCGGTTTCGGTGCTGATCATCGCTTGTCCCTGTGCGCTTGGGCTGGCGACGCCGATTTCCATCACCACGGCAGCGGGGCGCGGCGCGCAGGCCGGCGTACTGGTCAAGAATGCTGAGGCACTGGAACTGATGGCCGATGTGGACACGCTGATCGTCGACAAGACCGGCACGCTGACCGAAGGCAAGCCCGCGCTGACCGATGTGACCAGCTTCGGCGACGTGGCCGAGGATGAGTTGCTGGCCGCAGCCGCCGCACTGGAACGCGCATCCGAACACCCGCTGGCCGAGGCGATCGTCGCGGGCGCCAAGGCGCGCGGGCTCAGCCTTGGCAATGGCGAGGAGTTCGAGGCCGTCACCGGCAAGGGTGTGATCGGCAAGGTCGATGGCCGCGATGTGGCGCTTGGCAACAACGCCATGATGACCTCGCTTGGTATCGACTGCGACACCGGCGAGGAGACTGCGGACCGCCTGCGCGGCGATGGCAAGACCGCCATGTTCGTGGCGCTGGATGGCAGGCTGGCGGGGCTGGTCGCCGTGGCCGACCCGATCAAGTCCACCGCCGAGGCGGCGATCCATGACCTGCACGATCTGGGCATCAAGGTGATCATGGCAACCGGCGACAATGAACGCACGGCGCAGGCCGTGGCATCAAGACTGGGCATCGACGAAGTCCGCGCCGGGATGCTGCCCGAGGGCAAGAAGGATCTGGTCGACGGGCTGCGCGCCAATGGCCGCAAGGTCGCCATGGCCGGCGACGGGGTGAATGACGCGCCGGCGCTGGCGGCGGCGGATGTGGGCATCGCCATGGGCACGGGCGCCGATGTGGCGGTCGAAAGCGCCGGGCTGACCCTGCTGGGCGGCGACCTGACCGGCATTGTCCGCGCCCGCAAGCTCGCCGTGGCCACCATGCGCAATATCCGACAGAACCTGTTCTTTGCTTTCATCTATAACGCAGCCGGGATCCCGGTGGCGGCAGGGCTGCTCTATCCGGTCTTTGGCCTGCTGCTATCGCCGATGATCGCGGCGGCGGCGATGTCGCTGTCCTCGGTCTCGGTCATCGCCAATGCGCTGCGGCTGAAACGGGTGAAGCTATAGGGTTGAGGAAGCGGCGTGTGGGTTTGAAGTTTCGGTTTCAGCCCGATCAGGGTAGTCCAAAACAGATGACGCGGCTTTCCATCTGGGCGACGAAATTAATGACGACCGTTGTCAATGTGAGTTTTCTTCTCAGCGAGCCCTCTCTTGCTGGCAACGCATGGGCCGCACTTTTGTTGGCGGACTTACGATGCTGGAAAAATCATCTACCTCAACGCCACCTCAATCCTTGGCTGCAGTTTTCGTGCAGATTGTTCCGTCGGATGTCGCTCACTGCAGTTGAGCGTCGACGTGGAAATCGCAATAAATCAATCGATTGTCGCGTAACATTCTGAAATTACGGGGTTCCCGAATTTCGCCTCTGATCTGCTCATATCCTGAAGGTCGTAGGTTCAAATCCCGCCCGACCAGTAGCTCGTGCCGGTCTCTCGTGATCTTGCCCCTGAATGTCGGCTTATTTACAGATTGTTGCCAATGCTGCGCCGCACTGCCGCAAGTCGGCTCTCCGCCCCTCGGTGCCATTCGAACGCTGACCAAGACTGCGATACTGCAGCTGCAGCGAATGGCAGCAAGGTCCGCAAAGCAGCCTACCAAGGCGAGAAATTGTAAAGGCCCCGGTCTTTCGACCAGGGCCTTGTCGTTGGGGGGATTACTCCCCCCGGCGGCTGTTTGGGCGTGACCAGATCAGGCTCGAGCCCTCGCCGTCCTCGTCATCGAAGAGGTTGGCGTAGATCGGGTGTGAGAAGCTCGGATCGTCCAGCTTCAGGCCCAGATAGTCCCGCCCCTCGTTCGAGCGCT
>NZ_DALZMB010000057.1:0-5300 GCF_032007265.1 Paracoccus sp. (in: a-proteobacteria)
TGATCAGGCTTTGGGTTGGCCCGGTCTCTAGGATACGCCCCTCGGACATGACGGCGGTGCGATGGGCAAGCTGGCGCACCAGCGCCAGATCATGCGAGACGAACAGGTAAGCCAGCCCATGTTTGCGCTGCAATGCGACCAATAGGGCGATGATGCGGCCCCGCACCGAAACATCCAATGCCGAAACGGCCTCATCCAGAATGACCAGTTTGGGACGGCAGGCCAAAGCGCGCGCAATGGCGATGCGTTGGCGCTGTCCCCCGGACAGATCGCGAATGGCACGATTGGCAAGATCAGCCGGCAGCTCGACCTGCTGCAAAAGGCGTGCGACCTCATCAGGCCAGTCTTTGCGCGGCATCAGGCGGTGGATGCGCAGCGGGTCGGTCAGGGCAGAGGTGACGCTGGCATGGGGATGAAAGGCAGCCGCCGGGTCCTGAAAGACCATCTGCATCGCGGCGCGTCTGGCCCGCAGTTTGGCCCCGCTCGCGGCCAGCCAATCCGTGCCGTCAAACTGAATCTCGCCACGATCTGGCTGGATCAGGCGGGCAATGACGCGCGCAAGGGTCGATTTTCCGCTGCCAGAGGGGCCGACAAGCCCCAGGGTCTCGCCCGCGTCAATCTGGATCGACACATTATCAAGCGCCATCAATGCCCGAGAGGTGCCGGGGCTGGGCGCAAAGCTTTTGCTGATATGGCGGGCATCCAGCAGCATCACAGCACCTTGGGCACGGCATTGGCCTGCTCAAAATAGGCTGCGGGTTCCCTATCCCTATCCCTATCGCTATCCAAGATCAGGATCGGCGCCGAAAGATCGATATGGGCTGCAATCAGCTCGCGGGTGTAATCTTGCTGGGGCGCGGCGATCAAGGTGCGGGACGGGCCCTGTTCGACCAGTTGGCCGTGGTTGAGCACCGCGATATGATCAGCCAGCCCGGCAGCAAGCGCGATGTCATGTGTGATGAAAATCAAAGTCATACCCATCTGGCGCACAAGCCCGTCAATCAGCGCCACAATCTCTGCCTGCACCAACATATCCAGCGCCGAGGTTGCCTCGTCTGCGATCAGGATAGAGGGACGGGCGGCAATGGCCAAAGCAATGGCGCAGCGCTGTTTTTGCCCACCTGAAAACTGATGGGGATAACGCGCCAGCGCGGCCCTTGGCTGGGGCAGTTGAACCTGGGTCAAAAGCTCCAGCGCGCGTTCTTGCGCGGCTTTTGTTGGCATTGGCTCATGCGCGCGAATGACCTCGATCAGCTGCGCGCCAATGCTGATGACCGGGTTAAGGCTGGCGCTTGCATCCTGGAACACATAGCCGAAATCACGGCCGGGCTTTGGCGGGCCGTCGGGCCAGTTGATCGCACCGCTGATCTGGCTGCCCTTGGGCAAAAGCCCGGCAATCGCGCGTGCAAGGGTGCTTTTGCCAGAGCCCGACTGGCCAATCAGCGCCAGCCTTTCGCCGCGGTGGATCGTTAAATCGATTGCCTTGAGCGCGGGCGTGGTCATTGCGGGATAGGTAACGCCAAGCTGCACGATCTGGGTCAAGATTGGCAAAGCGCCGGGCACGGATGGGGAGGGGGTCGGCGCGGTGATCATGGCTTGCCTCGCCCTCGCAGCGCCAGGGTAAAGGCCTCGCCGCTTAAATGGACGGCCATGACCGTCAGCACCAGCGCCAGCCCCGGTATCAACGACAGATAGGCGGCTGATCGCAGCTGATTGCGCCCTTCGGCGATCATGGCCCCCCATGTCACCGTATTGGGATCGCCCAGCCCCAGGAAGGACAGCGCGGATTCCGTCAAAACCGCCCCGGCCACGATCATCGAGCTAAGGGCAAGTACCGGGCCAAATGCCAAAGGCATGATCTGACGAAAGGCGATTTCTGCGGGATGCATACCCATGACCCGGGCGGCGGCAACGAAATCAGCCTGACGCAGGCGCAAGACCTGGGCACGCGCCAGCCGCGCAGGTCCCGTCCATGCCCCCAGCGCAATCGCCAGAACGACCGTTCCCAACGAGGGCCCCAAGGCCGAGACAAAGGCCAGGGCCAGCAAAAAGCCGGGCACGATCTGAAAGGCATCGACAATCCGCATCATTGCCTCATCGACAATGCCGCCGCTAAAGCCTGCAAGGGTGCCAAACACCATTCCCGCACCCATCGCAGTCAGCGCTGCAGCCAGCCCCACCAGAAGCGAGGCCCGCGCGCCGTGAAAGATCCCGGCTAAAAGGTCGCGCCCCAAGCGATCGGTCCCTAGTGGAAAGGCCGGATCTTGCAGGGGGGCGATCATCGGCCTGCCTGCAATGGCCTGAGGATCGCCGGGGAAAAGCACGGGCGCGCTAAGGGCCATGCCGATGAGCAGGGCCAGCAATAGGGTGCCGATCATGCCTTCGGGCGTGGCAAGGATGCGTCTAAACATGGGGTTCACGGCTGAAGGTCTTGCTCATTTCGGCACATTCGCACCCTGGGCTGTATCAATTCTGGGATCGATCCAGCCATAGGCCAGATCGACCGCCAGATTGGCGATAATGACCATCACTGCGCTGGTCAGGATAATTCCCAGCAAGAGCGCCGAGTCGCGCCCTGCCACAGCCTCTTGGGCCAGCCTGCCAAAGCCCGGAATGCCAAACACGCTTTCAATGACAACGCTGCCCCCCAACATGGATGCCGCCTGAAGGCCCAGCATCGTGATCAAGGGCAATAGCGCATTGCACGCGGCATGGTTCAGTGTGATGCGCCAATCTGACAGGCCACGCGCCTTGGCCGCTAGGGTGTAATCCTCTTGCCAGGCTTCGATCATGCCCGAGCGCATCATCCGCAGAAAAAGCGCCAGATAGATCATGGAAAGCGCTGCAACGGGCAGGGCCAAATGCCAGATGATATCGCCTGCGCGCGCCAAACCTGACTTGCCCGAAGCGATGGTCTCGAGCCCGGAAACCGGAAACCAGCGCAACTTCACGGCAAAAAGGATCGCTAAGACCAGACCCAGCCAAAAGCTTGGGATCGAATAGAGGGCAAGTGAGCCCGTGGACAGCAGGCGGTCTGTCCAGCTGCCAGGGCGGCGACCGGCCAAAACCCCCAAGATCGAACCCAGCAGAAAGGAAAGTGCGGTGGCGCTGCCCATCAAGGCAAGGGTTGCGGGCAAACGCTCGGCGATTATCGAAGCAATCGATCGGTTCAGGGCAACGGAATAGCCCAAATCGCCCTGCAAGAGCCGAGACAGGTAATAACCAAACCGCGCCCAAGCCGATCCATCAAGACCATAGCTTGCACGCAGTTCGGCGGCCTGTTGGGCATTGCCCCCGCCAATTGCTGCCAAATAGGCATCAACCGCGTCTCCGCTGGCAGAGTTGAGCAAGAAGAAGCTACCGCTTAGCACCAGGATCAGCACGGGGATGCTGCTTAGCAAGCGGCGCAAGATCCGGGTCATGATCCCGGATCTGCGCGAAAATCCCCAAGCCTGCGTCTTTGTGGGCATTGCTTACGCACTCAGCGCGGCATCGGCCCAAGACGAGACCGCCCAGCGTGGGTTATTGGCGATGGGGGCCAAACTCGTGCTGGCGACAGAGGTAAAGGTCCAGTCAACCACGTTGATGAAGGGCAGATCGGCCGTGACGTCCTTTTGGAACGTCTGATACAGGGCGATGCGCTGGGCCGGATCAAGCGTGACAAGGGCGGTGTCGATGACCTCGTCCAGTTTGGGATTGATATACCCGCCCTGGTTCGAAAAGGGCACGCCATCGGCAATGCCCGAGCGGGCAAGGATTGTGGTCGAGATCGCGGGATCGGCCCGAAAGACCGTGGGCGCAATCGCCAGATCGAAGGCGTGATCGGTATAGACCGCCTTTTGATGCCCGGCATTGTCATTTGCGATCAGCGTGGCATCGATGCCGATTTCGCGCAGGGCCTGACGAAGATAGTCGCCGAACTGTTTTGTCTCGCTGAAATAGGGCGCGGGGGCCAGACGCAGGCGCAACCGGATGCCGTCTGCCCCTTTTGTAAGCCCGGCCTCGTCCAGCAGGGCATTCGCCTTGGCTATGTCAAAATCGTAAAGGGTGACATCGGGGGTGTAGAAGGTTTTGGCGGTTGCCGGGATCGGGCCTGTGGCCAGCGCACCATAACCCAAGAAGACCGTCTCAAGGACGAATTTGCGGTCGATCGCATGGGCAATGGCCTGACGCACCCGCACATCCTTTAGCGCGGGGTTGCGGTGATTGATCTCGACGATCAGCTGATAGGTCAGGTCTTCATAGCCTTTGGTGATGACCTCAAGCCCTGACACCTCTTTGATCCGGGCAAGATCGCTCAGCGGTACGGCCGAGAAGCAAGCCAGCTGAACTTCGCCCGCCTCTAGCGAGCTGGCAGCGGCGGCGCGGTCGGGCAGGATCTGGAAAACGATCTCGTCAAGCAAGGGCTGATCTTGATGCCAATAGTCCGCATTCTTTTTCAGAAGATAATATTGGCCGGGCTTATATTCGGCAAAGGTATAGGGACCGGTTCCGATCAAAGCGGCATTGGCCGGGTTCGTCGCAATATCGCTGCCTGCATAGATATGCTTGGGCAGGACGCTAGAGACGACCGGCAAGGCATTTTCGATCAGCTGCATCGGCGTGGGTTTTGAGAAGTGAAAGATTGCGGTCAATGCGTCGGGGGTCTCGACATGGTCAAGATTGGCAAAGACCTCGCGTCCAATATTTTGAAGCGGCTTCCAAACCTCGATGGCCGAAAAGGCGACATCTTCGGCAGTGAAGGGCTGACCGTCATGCCATTTCACACCCTCACGCAGTTTGAAGGTGATGCTCAAGCCATCCTCGGCGCCCTGCCATGAGGTGGCCAGACGCGGGCTAAGCCCGTCATAGCCTGCCTCGGCCAGGGGCTCGATGACCTTGGAGGCGATGAAGAAAACGCCATTCGATGCGACGATTGCGGGGTTCAGCTGGCGTGGCTCACTGTCTGCGGCTACGACCAGACGCCCCCCGGCACCAGCAGCCATGCCAAGGCGTGGCAGTGCGGTCGAGGCCATCAATGCCGTGAGCGCCCCGATAGAAGTGGCAAGAAAGAAGCGACGCGAAAGCGGCAGACCCATTGAAATACCCTCGGAATGCGCGATGACCGAATGAAGGCGGGCTTGTCCCGCTCCATCCTAAGGTCGCAAGGGCAGACGGCATTGACAAGCGTCAGGAGGCCAGCGGGCGCAATTAAAACTCGCTTTCCTGTTTTGGTACTTAGACCAGAAGGGATTCCCAGCTTAGCCGCGCAAGGAGAGCAACATATTGCCATGCCCCGCAATTGCAGAACCCCTTTCAGA
>NZ_DALZMB010000057.1:5400-25570 GCF_032007265.1 Paracoccus sp. (in: a-proteobacteria)
GCAGAGAGCAGAGAGCAGAGAGCAGAGAGCAGAGAGCAGAGAGCAGAGAGCAGAGAGCAGAGGGGGGGGCTTGCCGCGTCAATCCTGGCAAGATGTGAGTGTGTTTACGGTATCGTGAAAAACAGTTTCACCTGGCTCTATTCCCGTACCTCTTTCGGGCTGATATTCGCCTCTGAGGCGGGAGAGCCACGGGAAGAAGAATATGCGACATTTTTGTGTTGGAGTAAGGTTGCGGTCCTCGGTGGCGGTCATCGCCCTTCAGGTGGTGGCAATCAGCTTTGGCACAATGACTTTGGCCCAGCCTGTGGCGCAATCGGCCGTGCAATTGTCAGATAGCGCGCAAATGCAGACGCGCTCGGCGCTGGGCGAGATCAACGCCATCGCGTCCGCTCTGCCTGATCTGGCCCAGCCCTTCTTTGAACTGAGTGATCAGATCGATCTGCGGATTTGCAATGCGAATGGTGGGGCAGTCGGCCTTCCTGCCGATTTGCACGAGCGGCCAGACAGTGCAGCCGGCCTTGAGGTGATTGGTCAACTTCTTGCTGTCACCAATCTGCCGATGAATTTCAGCGTGATCGAGACCTCGGTGCCACAGATCACGGCTATGGTGCTTGAAGAACGCGATTTGGCGCCTCGGCGGGTGCTTTTGATCTCTCCTGAACTCTTGGCTAGGGCCAAAGAGGCACTTGGGGGCAAGGATTGGGCGTTAATTGCAGCTGTTGCTCATGAAGCTGGGCACCATCTCGCTGGGCATGGGCTTGCCAATGGTCCCGGGCGTGACGCAGACGAGGCCGAGGCTAATGCTTTTGCCGGTCTTGTCCTTGCGCGGCTGGGGGCGGAATTCGCAGATGTTGTGGCGGTGGCGCAAGGGCACGGCACCGAAGCTTGGGCAGGCACGCCTGCACAGCCTACTTCGGACGCGTCGGCCACTGACAAGGGCACGACAGTGACGGATGAATACATCAAACTTGAGGCCATGGCCGCAGGTTGGGGACGTGGCGCGATGGAGGAGGGGCGGCTTCAGCCCGCGATCTTGCCTTTCGCACAGGCCAATGACCACGCACGCCCGACCCCCAAACCCGAGGGCGGCGCTGACGCTGGGCTACGGGCGGCTACGCGCACGGCGGCAGCAATCGCCTGGATGGATGAGCTTGGCCAGCTTGCGCCCCAGACCCCCGCCTCGGGGAAGGCCAATCCCAGATTGCCTTTGCCTGATCCCCGCGCTTTGCCCGTCAAGTTCGACCATTTCGTTTATGATCCGCTGGGGCTGGTGAATGAAAAGGAAATTGCCTCGCTAGAGCGCGATGCAATGGCCTATGCCGCAAAACCCGGCGTCGAAATTGTCACGATCGTCGCGGATAGCCTGCATGGATATTCTGCGCGGGACTATGCGCAAATCATGCTGCGCCAGCTAAGTGTGGGGCAGCGCGATCTGGGCAATGGCGCGGTCGTGGTCGTGGCGCCACAAGAGGGGACATCGGCTGTGGCGCTTGCGCCGGGTTTGACAACCGCCCTGACCGGGCTTGATGGATTGAGCGAGCTAGAGCGCCGGGCCGCTGCCTTTGTTGAGGGGCTGATGCAAGGCGCGGATCCGCGTGTGCCGACAGTCGCGATGGAATTGACCGAGGCCAGCCATGCGATTATGCGCCGCCCCGAAATCGCCAACGCTAATTGGTCGCTGCGCTATGGCAACCTGGGTGCGGCCTTGCGCGCGCGTGAGCAAAACTGGGCCGATCGCGCCAAGACGAATGCAAGCTATGACCCACAGAAAGATCCAGTTTTGCATCAGATCGTGCGGCTGCACGCGCGATTGAGCGAGGCCGATCCCATGGCATTGGTTCAAACAGGCGGCGAGGTGGTACAGGCCGGCATCTTGCCGGGCATACCCGCCCCGCGCCCTGCGACCAACAGCCCCACTTCAGATGAGGCTGATCCGGTATCGCCGGGGCTGATCGCGCTTTATGGCCCCGCGCAGAGTATCGCGACAGCCCAAGGCAAGGGTTATATCCTGCTCAGCGATCCTGAGGCGGCCTTGCCTGGCCCGCTCGTTGGTGGGCATGATTATGAAATTACCGCCAGAATCGTCGACAACAGCGGGGATCATCCGATCTTGGCACTGATCAGCCGTGAGGACGTGACGCCGCTGCCCTAAGGGCCGGGCTACCGCAGGGCTGGCAGGGCAACCGCCGCCTGATTTCGCGTTAGCCGCTTTCCAGGATGCCCGCGCGGTCAATGATCTGGCGGGCATTGCTCACGCCCAGCACCGCGCCATAATCCTGCCCTGAATGGCGCCCAAGACGCTGGCGGCAAAATGCCTCGGCCAGCATCGAGGGTGCGTGGCGCAGCAAAAGGCTGGCCTGAAACAGCCGTGCCATCCGCTCGACCACAAAGCGCGCGCGACCCTGCGCTGATCCAAGATCGCGCAAAACGCCCTCGATATCTTGCAAGGCGCGGTCGAAATCGCGGCTGCCACCGCGGGCAAGGGCGACCTCGTCATGCCACAGCTCTAGGCTTTTGGGGCTGGTTTGCGCGGCACGCAAGACATCCAGGCAGATGACATTGCCCGATCCCTCCCATACGCCATTCAAGGGCGCTTCGCGGTATAGCCGGGCCATCATATGATCCTCGATATAGCCATTGCCGCCATGACATTCCAAGGTCTCGGCGACAAAGGCGGGGGCACGTTTGCAAGCCAGATATTTGCCCATGGGAATGGCGATGCGTCCCAGTAAAGCCCCGGCCTCGCCATCATCCTGGGTCTGGGCAAGGCGCAGGCCGGACCACAGGAAAGCCTCGGAATCCAGGGCGAGATCGGCCAGAACGCTTTCCATCAACGGCTGATCGATCAACGCGCGCTGAAAGGCGTGGCGTTGGCGGCAATGATGGATCGCCTGGCGCAGCGATTGCCGCATGATGGCGCCCGCGCTGATTGCGCAATCCAGCCGCGTCAGGTGCGCCATTTCCAAGATCGTGGCAATGCCGCGCCCCTCTTCGCCGACAAGCTGGGCCTCGAGGCCGCGAAACTCGACCTCGGCAGAGGCATTCGAGCGGTTGCCGCACTTGTCTTTCAGGCGCTGCAAGATCAACCGATTGCGGCTGCCATCGGCCAGCCAGCCGGGGGCAAGAAAGCAGCTGATGCCTTTTTCGCTGCGCGCCAGCGTCAGGAACAGATCCGATTGAGGGACCGAAAAGAACCATTTATGACCCGTGAGCAACCAGATCTGGCCGGATTTTTGGGCCTTGGTCTGGATCTGGCGCAGATCCGAGCCACCTTGCTTTTCTGTCATGGCCATTGCCATGGTCAGCGCCGATTTCTGCGCGGCGGGCAGGGGGCGGGGATCATGGCTGTTGTGATAAAGCGCTGGCGCATAAGTCTGAAGCAGATCGGGCTGATGGCGCAGCGCGGCATGAGCGGCGAAGGTCATGGTAATCGGGCAGCAAATGCCGTTTTCAGCCTGATTGAGCAGAAATGACAGGCCCGCGCGGGCGACATGCAGACCTTGACGGCCCCGGTGGCGCGGTTCCCAGCACAGGGAATGGGTGCCAGATGCGCGCGCCATGGCCATCAACTCGTGCCATGCGGGGTGAAACTCGATTTCATCGATGCGGTGGCCAAAGCGGTCATGGCTGATCAGCTCGGGTGGGTGCCGATTGGCCTGATGCGCCAAAACTTGCACCCGTGCCGTGCCAACTTGGGCACCAAATGCGGCCAGTTCTGCCTGATACCAGCCGCCGCCCAAGACCTCGATGGCCTGCGTTAACGCGCGGTCATCACGAAATGCATTATAGCCAGTCAGCTCACTTGGCTGGTTCGTCACCTCATGGGTGGCATAGCTGGATGTGGGATCCGCGCAGGGGGGGATTTGCTCTGCCATGACCTATCCTTTGCCAAGCTGCCGAAGGGGGACTTGTGCGGCGTGGCGGGCGCAGCCCCAATTTCTCATGAATCGGCAAGCGGGGGAATAGAGTTTGGCGGCGCCTGCGCATCATGGCCAAGACTGCCAGCATCGCAGGGATATGGCGGCAACTAAAAAGGGGCCGAGCAAGCCCGGCCCCTGATGTCGAATGCAGCGCAATGCGTCAGAGCGCGGCTTTGACCTTGTCGGCGGCTTCGGGGGTGACCCAATTCAGCCAAAGATCCTCGTTGTTTTTCAGGAACTCTTTGGCGCCTTCTTCGCCAGTTGCCTGATTGTCGGTCATCCAGGCCATCAGCTTGTTGACGGTGTCATTGCTCCAGCTGCGCTTGGACAGATAATCGATCACGCCAGGATCTGCCTTATCGGCAAAGGGCTTGGCGACCAGCGTAAAGACGTTGTCACGCGGGAAAGCATTCGGCTTGGGATCGGGGCAATCCGCGACCGAGGTGCAGCGCTTCCATTCATCCTTGTCGAAGGGAACGCCGAAATCGACGCTGACCATCTCGTATTTGCCCAAGAGCGAGGTCGGTGCCCAATAAAAGCCCAGCCAGGGTGCCTTTTGCTCATAGGCTTTGGCGATCGAGCCATCCAGCCCTGCGGCCGAGCCGGTATCGACCACGGTAAAGCCCTTGCCCTCGACGTCAAAGGCCTTGGCAAGCTGATTGGTCACGATCGTACCGCCCCAACCTTCGGGGCCGTTGAAGATCGCCCCCTTGGCCGGATCCTCGGGCGAGGGGAAAATTTCGGGATGGGCCAGAATGTCGTTGATGGTTTTTAGTTCAGGATGGGCATCGGCCAGATATTTCGGAATGAACCAGCCCTGTTGCCCCCCGTCGGGCAGCGAGCGTCCGACCGAGACGATCTTGCCTTCGGCCGTGCCAGTCGCAAAGACCTCGGGCACAAGGTCGACCCATGCCTCGGGGACGATCTCGGGCTGGCCTTTTTCCACAAGCGAGGTAATTGCCGGGACGGTATCACTGGTGACGATTTCGGCGTTACAGCCATAGCCGTTATTCAAGATGAACTGGTCCAGATTGGCCAGGATCTCGGCGCTTTGCCAGTTCATGCTGGCAATGGTCAGATTGCCGCATTCCGCCCAAGCAGCGGCGCCGAACCCCATCATCGGCAGCGCAAGCGCGGTCGACAGAAGGGGGGTCGAAAGATATCTGCGTTTCATATCGTCTCCCTGAAGGCGGCATTGGGTGATCCACGAACCTGCCGCCTGGGCGCGTGGTTGGGCCCGCGCAGTGTCAGACACCACGCCGGAAAACTATCACCTGGAAGATTGGAAAAAGGCTGTTCATTCCGCAGACCTTGTTGGCCGGTAGCGGTTCTGGGCATGATCGGAGAGGTGGACACAATCAAGATCATGGCCCCAGCCTATGGCCAGATGCTTTGTTGGGGCAAGCTGGAATTATCGCAATTTGCCTAAGCTGGGCATTGTGCTGCCATGTCTTGGTTAACGGGCATGCATCGCCCCATTTTTCTGACCTTAGGCTGGATGTCAGAATGGCTGCGAACAAAGCGGTGTTTGGCGGGGATCAGGGCCACGCGGCAGGCAAAAAACCTATGTCCTGACACCCCGGCAATCCTCGGGGCGTTTTGTGGGGACGAACACCGCATTCGGACCTGCAGGCTTGGTTACCGCGTTGGGCTGGGTCTAGAACGCAGCGCAAGACATATGAGCATGTGGTCAGGAGGGTAAAGCCATGGGTTTGCTGGTTGACGGAATATGGCACGACAAATGGTATGATACCGCAAGTACCAACGGTCGCTTCGAGCGCAGCGTGACCGCCTGGCGCAATTGGATCACGCCGGATGGCGCACCCGGCCCCAGCGGTCGGGGCGGGTTTCGCGCGCAAAGCGGGCGCTATCATCTTTATGTCAGCTTAGCGTGCCCCTGGGCGCATCGCACCTTGATCTTTCGCAGCCTCAAAGGGTTGGTGCCGCATATTTCGGTCTCGGTGGTGCATCCGGTGATGCTGCAAGACGGCTGGACGTTTGACACCGACTTTCCTGATGCCAGCGGCGATGATCTGTTCGGCTTGCCCTTTCTGCGCGACATCTATCTGCGGGCCGATCCGCATGCATCGGGGCGGGTGACGGTTCCGGTCCTTTGGGATCGCGAACAAGATACGATTGTCTCGAACGAATCCGCCGAGATCATCCGGATGTTCAATTCGGCATTCGACGGGCTGACCGGCAATCACGACGATTATTGGCCCCAAGCCTCGCGGCCTCAGATCGAGGCGCTGAACAGCCGGATCTATGACACGGTGAACAATGGTGTCTACAAAGCTGGATTTGCGACAACTCAGCCAGCCTATGACGAGGCGATCGGCCCGCTGTTCGACAGTCTGGACTGGATTGAGGGGATCTTGTCACGCCAGCGCTATCTGACCGGCGCGAGCCTGACCGAAGCGGATTGGCGGCTTTTCTCGACCATGGTGCGCTTTGACGCGGTCTATCACACGCATTTCAAATGCAATCGCCATCTGGTAAGTGATTATCCCAATCTATGGGGATGGTGCCGTGAACTTTATCAGATCGATGGCGTGGCTCAGACCGTCAGCTTTCCCCATATCGTGAATCACTATTACCGCAGTCATCCGACGATCAATCCTTACGGGATTGTCCCGATTGGGCCGGTGATGGATTGGACTGCTGCGCATGGGCGCGGCTGATAGACCCTTTAGGCAGGCGAGCAAGAAATGACGACTGGCATTCATCACGTCACCCTGATTACGCGCAAGGTACAGGCCAATATCGATTTCTACCTGGGCTTTCTGGGGCTGCGCCTGATCAAGCGGACCGGGGGCTATGAGGACAGCGAACAGCTGCACCTGTTTTATGGCGATCAACTGGGCAGCCCGGGGTCCTTGGTCAGCTTTCTGGTCTGGGAGGATGGCGCGCCGGGCCGGACCGGACATGGTCAGGTCGCAGAAATCGCCTTTGCCGTGCCTCTGGCCAGTATCGGTGATTGGCTGACGCGTGCCATGAATGCCCATGTCCCGGTCGAGGGACCCAGCCGCGAATTCGGCGAGCCTGTCTTGCGGTTGCGTGACCCCGATGGGGTGATCGTCAAGCTGGTCGGTGTCGATCTTGCCGCGACTGCCCCTTTGCCCGATCCGATCGCGCCGCGGCGCATCCGCTCGGTCACGCTTTGGAGCGAGGATGCCGAGGCCACCGCCGATTTCGTGTCGCGCTTTGGCTATCAAGCGGCGGGCGTCGAGGGCAATGCCCGACGGCTGAAATCCGACACGGATGTGGTCGATATTCGCAATGTCCGGGGCTATGTCCCCTCGATCCCCGGCACCGGGATCTTTGATCACGTGGCCTTTCGCGCCCCGGATGTCGGCACGTTGCGACAGATGCGGCTGGATCTGAAAGACGCTGAAAGCGTCACCAATGTGCATGACCGCAAATATTTCCTGTCGCTATATGTGCGTGAACCCGGTGGAACATTGATCGAATTCGCCACCGATGGCCCCGGATTTACCGTAGATGAAGCGCCGGAACATCTGGGCGAGACTTTGTTTTTTCCACCCGAGGAGCAGGCGCGCGCCGAGGATCTGCGCGTGATCTTGCCGCAATTCGCCCTGCCGGGCGGGGAAAGGATTCCAATGCGCGAACTGCCTTTCATCCACCGCTTTCATACCCCCGACGCACCTGACGGCAGTGTGATCTTGCTGCTGCACGGGACCGGGGGCAACGAGGCCGATCTGATGCCGTTGGCGCATCGGCTGAACCCGCATGCAACCTTGTTGGGTCTGCGCGGTCGCTCGCAAGAAGAGGGGGTCGCACGCTGGTTTCGCCGCTTTGATGCCATGCGCTTTGATCAAGAGGATAATCGCGCCGAAGCCGCGGCCTTTGACGCTTTCATGCATGACGCATTGCGCTCTTATGGGCTTGATAGCGCGCGCATCACGGTTTTGGGCTATTCCAATGGCGCGAATTTCGCCGCAGCGGTGATGGGGCTATATCCGGGATTGATCAAACGCGCGATCTTGCTGCGCGCAGTTGCAGTCTTGGAGGAGCTGCCGCAGGTCGATTTGAGCGGCGCTGAGGTGTTGATGATCAACGGCGAAAACGACCCCTACCTTGAGGGGGGAAGCGTGCTCGCGGATTGGTTGCGCGCGTGTCAGGCCGAGCTGGATCTGCGCCTCATCAGCGCGGGGCATCAGCTGACGGGCGAGGATTTGAACATTGCCTTGGACTGGATGCGTCATCGCCTCAGCTAGTTCCGAGGCCAGTCTTACGGCGCGAAAGCGGGGCGAATGCCTAAGTGAGATCTGCAAAGATTGGGTATTTGGATGATGAAGAAAGCCGGCGCCCTGAGGTGCCGGCTTTTTCATTGTTCAATCGCGAGGGCTCAATCGAGCGGGCGCAGGTCTGCCTCGATGCGCTCGCGTTTGCCCTCGAGGAAGGGCGGCAGGGACAGACGCTCGCCCAGGGTTTCCATCGGCTCATCGACGGCAAAGCCGGGGGTGTCGCTGGCGATCTCGAAGAGGTTGCCACCAGGTTCGCGGAAGTAGAGCGAGCGGAAATAGTAGCGCTCGACCTCGCCCGAATTGGGCACACGCAGATCACGCAGCCGGCGTGCCCATTCCTGGATCCCCGCCTCATTCGGGGTGCGGAAGGCGACGTGATGGACCGCGCCCGCACCTTGGCGTGCGACGGGCAGGCCAGGTTGCACCGCGACATGCAATTCGGCCGAGGGGCCGCCTTGACCCATCTCGAAGACATGGACCTGACCTTGGCCATCGGGGCTGGCGTAATCGCGGACCCGGCGCATGTTCATCACATGAGTGAGCACCAATTCGGTAGGGGCCAGATCAGGCACCGAGATGGTGATCGGACCAAGCCCACGGATTTGATGGTTGGCCGCGATCGGGCTTTTCGCCCAAGGATGGACGAGACCAGCCTGATCCTCGATCAGGCGGAAGCGCTGACCTTCGGGGTCTTCGAAGTCAAGGCTGGTGCGCCCGTCAAGCAGGGTGGTTGGCCCATGGCTGACACCTTTTTCACGCAGGTGCGCGGCCCAGAAGTCGAAGCTGTCTGCTGCGATACGCAGGCCCGTGCGGCTGATGGAATGGGTGCCGCGACGCTCGGGGGCTGCGGGCCAATCGAAGAAGGTCAGATCCGTACCGGGGCTGGCCTCGCCGTCGGCGTAAAACAGGTGATAAGCGCTGGTATCGTCTTGGTTGACGGTTTTCTTCACAAGGCGAAGCCCAAGGGTTTCGGTGTAAAAGCGCTTATTGGCCGGGGCCTGTGCCGTGATCGCGGTCAGGTGGTGGATACCGGTCAGATCGGTTTTGGGTTCGGTGTTGGTTTGCATGGTATGCTCCTGCAATCAATCTTGAGCAGCATATCAGCATTGGCCTGCTTGAAAGCCATATCCAGCGCGCCTAATCCAGTGTTCGGCAATTGCGAACGCCGCCAGAGGCGCTATGCTGGCTTATGCGTTATTCCCTTGATGAAATTGAGACCTTTCTGACTGTGCTTGAACTGGGCACTGTCACTGCTGCCGCCGAGCGGTTGAACCTGTCGAAATCAGTGGTCAGCAAGCGGATTTCTGATTTCGAAGCGGCGCTGGGGGCGGCCCTGTTTCGACGCAATGCCGGGCGCATCACGCCGACCGATGCCGCATTGAGTTTGGCCGAACGGTTGCGGCCGGCACTGAGCGAGCTGACTGCGGCGGCGGAAAGCGCGGCCTGGAGCATGGATGGGGGCAGCGCGTTGCGCGGCCGCCTGTCGATTTCCGCCCCGATGAGCTTTGGCGTGATGTATCTGGCACCCATCATCGCGGAATTCGCCACATTGCATCCCGAGCTGGAGCTGCGCATCGATTTCGATGATCGCTCGCGTGATCTGATTCATGATGGCTTTGATGTGGCCATCCGCGTGGGCGAGCTGCGCGATACGGCGCTGATGGCGCGCAAGCTATGTGAGGATCGCGTGGTCGCGGTCGCCAGCCCGGCCTACCTTGACCGTTACGGCACGCCCCGCGATCTGGATGACCTGAGCGGGCATCCGGTGATCAGCTACAGCCATCTGGCGGATACGCGAATGTGGTCCTTTCCGGTCGGGGGACGCAATGTCTCGCCGCAGGTCAGTGGGCGTATCTCGATGAACAATGGCGAGGCAATGCGCGATTTTGTGGTGGCAGGGCTGGGGCTTGGAATGCTGCCGGGCTTTATCGTTGCGGGCGAAATCGCAGCGGGGCGACTGGTGCCGATCCTGACGGATCTACCGGGGCGGGCCTTGCCGATTTCGGTCGTCTGGCCGCCCGTGACACCAATGCCCGCCAAGCTGCGCGCTTTTGTGGACCATTTGGCCTTCGCGTTATCCGAGGCCAAACCTTGGAAGCTGTGAGGGCAAAAGGGGCTTAACCGCCCCAGCTGCGCTTAAGCACACCCACCCAGTTCTTCCAGGCGATTTTTGCGGTCAGATCGGGGCCGTAGCCGTGATCAAGCATCGCGCTCACCAGGTTTTGCAACATGCCTGCATCCGCCAGCTCATCAGGCATCAAGGCCCCATCGAAATCTGAACCAAGGGCCACGCCATCTTCGCCCAAGATTGCCAGCATGTGATCCAGATGGCGCAAGATGACATCAAATCCCGCAAGCGGCAGCCGTTTGCCATCTGGGCGCAAAAAGCCCGTGGCATAGTTCAGCCCGACCAACCCGTCACTTTCGGCGATAACGGAAAGCTGGCGGTCGGTCAGGTTGCGCGAGCTGGGCGAGATGGCATGGGCGCAGGAGTGGCTGGCCACCAGCGGCGCCGTCGAGAGCCGGGCAATATCGTCAAAGCCCTTTTCGTTCAGATGTGACAGATCAAGCATGATACGCAGCTGATTGCATTCACGCACCAGGGCTTTTCCATCGGCGGTCAAGCCCGGGCCTGTATCGGGTGATGAGGGAAAGGCAAAGGGCACGCCATGCCCATAGCGCGTCGGACGCGACCAGACTGGACCCAGCGACCGCAGCCCCAGCGCATGCCACATGTGCAGCCCATCCAGATCGGCAATGGGCTCTGCGCCCTCAATATGCATGATCGCGGCGATGCGGCCTGCGTCGATGGCGGCGTCAATATCGGCGGCGCTGCGGCAGATCTGCAGCGTGCCGCCGCGTTCCAGCGCCAGCAGGTGGCCCGCCTGCGCCAAGGCATGGGGCAGGGCCTCGGGGGCGTCGATCAGATCGGGCAGGGCAAGCGAAAAGGGCGGGTTGGCCATCTGCCTGACCGCGTCATCATCATTCGGCCCCTCGGGCGAGGGGGTCCAAATTGCGAAAAACCCACCGACCATGCCGCCTGCCTTGATACGCGGCAGATCAAGATGACCCGTGCCATCGCCCTTCAGCCAAAGTGAATCGCGTGCTGGGCCCGCCTCGACCATTCGTTGCAAAAAGTCATTATGGCCGTCGAAAACCGGGATCATCTGCGCGCTCCTGAGCTGTGGTCGGGCGGAACATGCGCGCTTTGGCAAAAAGGCGCAATGGCCTGATCTTGGCCTTTGTGTCGGGGCGCAATGGACGTAAGCTGAACAGGCCAGCCAGGGAGGGCCAACCATGACCGAGATCAGCAAAGACTTTGGCGGACAGACCGTGATCTGCACCTTTGACGTGACACCGGGCACCGCCCATGACGTGCTTGAGGCGCTGGAAGATGCCTATGCGCAGGTGATCAGCCAGCAGCCGGGCTATGTCTCGGGGGCGATCCATCTGAATGATGCCCAGACGCGCATCGCGACCTATTCCAAGTGGCGCGGCCGGGGCGATTATCAGGCGATGCTGCGCGCGCCCGAGATGCGTGTTCGCAACCGCGCCATCCATGCCATGTGCCGCAGCTTTGAGCCGGTGATGTATGAGGTCGTCTCGACCTTTTGAGCAGGCATCGGCACGCAAAAGCCGCGCTTGCCGATAAAAATGCTGCAACTGCGAAAAGATCGTGCATCGCCCCGGATAAATCCCCTAAGCTTGGGTTGGGATAAGTCGTGGAGGTCTTATGGCAGGGCGCATCATTACCGTGGCGCAGCAAAAGGGCGGCTCTGGCAAGACGACATTGGCGGTCAATCTGGCGATCGAGTTGCGTCGGCGCGATTATTCGGTCGCTTTGATCGATACGGATCCGCAAGGCAGCCTGGGACGCTGGTTCATCGAGCGATTGGGGCGTCGTGGCGAGGATGAGGGGTTAGAGTTCTCAACCTCATCTGCTTGGGGGGCCAGCTACGAATCCGAAAAGCTCAAGAAGCGTTTTGATTTCGTCATCATCGACACACCACCGAAAATCGACAGCGATTTGCGGCCGTCGCTAAGGGCGGCGGATCTGATCGTGGTGCCCGTCGCCATCAGCCATGTCGATCTATGGGCAACCGAGGGGGTTCTTGATCTGGCCAAGCGCGAAAAGGCCGAGGCGATGATCATCCTTAACCGCGCCCGTCCCAACACCCGCCTGTCGATCGAGGTCGCAGCCAAAGCGCAAGAAATGGGGGCGGGGCTTGCACGAACGCAGATCGCCAACCGCATTGCCTATGCCGAAGCTTTGGGTCGGGGCCTTTCTGCAAGTGAAAGCAGCCGCAATCCCGCCCTGCAGGCCGAGCTTACCGCCTTGATTGATGAGATACTGTCACATTGGCAACTCTAGTTATCCGCAAATATTCGAAATTATGCGGATAACTAGCAGCTTCCTTTAGCGGCTTTTGCGCGAGCGTTTGGTTCCGCCCCTTTGCCCGGCCCGACCTGCGGTCGAACGCCCCGAAGCTTTGACGGCTGCCTCGGCTGCGTCTTCAATCGCGGATTGGCGTGCCAAAGGATCATCCGCAACGGCCAGCTCGACGGCCTCAAGGCGTTTGACCTCGTCACGCAGACGCGCCGCCTCTTCGAATTCCAGGTTCTCGGCCGCCTTGCGCATCTGCGCGCGCATTGCATCCAGATGGGCGGCAAGGTTGGCGCCGACCATGGGCTTATCCACCTTGGTCGTGACGCGGGACTGATCGGTATCGCCTTGCCACAATCCGGCCAGGACATCATCGACATTCTTGCGCACCGTTTGCGGTGTAATGCCGTGAGCCTGGTTATAGGCCATCTGCTTTTCACGGCGGCGGCTGGTTTCGGCCATCGCACGTTCCATACTGCCGGTGATACGGTCGGCATACATGATGACGCGCCCGTCGACATTTCGCGCGGCCCGACCGATGGTCTGGATCAAAGAGGTGGTTGAACGCAGGAAGCCTTCCTTGTCGGCATCAAGGATCGCAACCAGACCACACTCTGGAATATCAAGGCCTTCGCGCAGTAAGTTAATCCCAACTAGCACGTCGAAAGCGCCCAGACGCAGGTCGCGCAGGATCTCGATACGCTCAATCGTGTCGATGTCGCTATGCATATAGCGGATGCGAATGCCCTGTTCGTGCAGATATTCGGTCAGGTCCTCAGCCATGCGCTTGGTTAGCGTCGTGACGAGGGTTCGATAGCCCGCGGCCGAGACTTTGCGCACCTCGTCCAGAAGATCGTCGACCTGCATTTCGACTGGCCGGATCTCGATCTGCGGGTCCAGAAGGCCCGTGGGGCGGATGACCTGTTCGGTAAAGACGCCGCCAGTCTGATCCATTTCCCATTGTGCAGGAGTCGCGCTGACAAAGACCGATTGGGGGCGCATCGCGTCCCATTCCTCAAATTTAAGCGGTCGGTTGTCCATGCACGACGGAAGGCGAAAGCCGTGATCTGCCAAGGTGAATTTGCGCCGAAAGTCGCCGCGATACATGCCACCGATCTGTGGCACCGAGACATGCGATTCATCGGCAAAAACGATGGCATTATCGGGGATGAATTCGAACAGGGTCGGCGGCGGCTCGCCGGGTGCGCGGCCAGTCAGATACCGCGAGTAGTTCTCGATCCCGTTGCAGACGCCGGTTGCTTCAAGCATCTCAAGATCAAAGTTGGTGCGCTGCTCCAGCCTTTGGGCTTCCAAAAGCTTTCCCTCGCTTTGGAATACCTTAAGTTGTTGCTGAAGTTCCGCCCGTATCCCTTTGATTGCTTGTTGTAATGTTGGTCTTGGGGTTACGTAATGGCTGTTGGCGTAAATGCGGATCTGCTTAAAGCTGTCGGTCTTGGTGCCTGTCAGCGGATCGAATTCGGTGATGTTTTCCAGCTCATTGCCAAAGAAGTCAAAGCGCCAGGCGCGGTCATCAAGGTGGGCGGGCCAGACCTCGACAATATCGCCGCGCACGCGAAAACCGCCGCGCTGAAACGAGGCATCCAATCTGCGGTATTGCTGAGCAACCAGCTCGGCCAGAAATTCACGTTGGTCATATTGCTGGCCCACGACCATATCCTGCGTCATCGCCGAATAGGTCTCGACCGAGCCGATGCCGTAGATGCATGACACCGAAGCGACGATGATCACATCATCACGTTCCAGCAATGCCCGCGTCGCGGAATGGCGCATCCGGTCGATGGCCTCGTTGATTTGGGATTCTTTCTCGATATAGGTGTCCGTGCGCGCCACATAGGCTTCGGGCTGGTAGTAATCGTAATAGCTGACGAAATATTCGACAGCGTTATCAGGGAAGAAGCCCTTGAACTCGCCGTATAATTGGGCCGCCAAGGTCTTGTTCGGGGCAAGGATGATCGCCGGGCGCTGCGTGGCCTCGATGACCTTTGCCATCGTATAGGTCTTGCCGGTCCCGGTCGCACCCAGCAAAACCTGATCACGCTCGCCCGCGCCAATGCCTTGACTTAGCTCGGAAATAGCGGTGGGCTGATCCCCCGCAGGCGAAAATTCGCTGTTCATGACCAGCCGTTTGCCGCCCTCAAGTTTCGGGCGGGCGACTTCTGGGAAACGCGCGACGGGTGCGTTGGTATTGTTATGGGCCATCGTTGCACCTTTGTTCTGGCCCTCAATCTGGCGTTTCCGTCAAAAGTTGCAAGACCTCGCGCGCAGATGCAGGACAGAGTTGCGCACAAGCGGCCTTGCCATCTTGATCCGAAGCCCAAGTTGGGCAATAAGATCAGCAACATTTTTCAGAGGGTTTTCTGAATGAGAGTCCGTATCTATCAGCCCGCCCGCAACGCGATGCAGTCTGGAATGGCCAAAACCAAGGGTTGGTTCCTGGTTTTTCCGCAGGCCGATGCCCGCGATATCGATCCGCTGATGGGCTGGACAAGCAGCGACGACACCCAAAGCCAGGTGCGCCTGCGCTTTGAAACACGCAAGCAAGCCGAGGAATATGCGCGCGAGCACGGTCTTGATTACGAGGTGATCGAGCCACAGGCCCGCCACGCAAATATCCGCCCGCGCGGCTATGGCGAAAATTTCGCAACGGACCGTCGCGCTCCTTGGACTCATTAACCCTGTAAATCGGGCGAAAGTTAGTCCCCAATAGGGTTCGTTTTGCCCGAGATCGGGGCAGAGTTTTTCCAAGTAATTGAATTCGCTGGGGTCGGGGGTGGCGCCGGCGTTTTTCTTTTTGAGGCGCGACGCGGACCAAGCATCTAGTGACTTCGATCATGCCGCTCGGCGATCTCGGTAACCATAACGGCGGTTTCATGCGGATGACTTTTCTCAAGCGTCATCCTGACCCGGCGTGTCCCGGATGCCCGAATGATCTGCAGTCGCGCGTCTGGATGGATCACGCTCGGCTCTGATCGCATGGCAATGACGGAGATTGCTGCGCGTGGGGCTGAGATAACGGCATGATGATCAGGTTTTCTGGGAAGAGCCATAGCCGCTCTGCTAGACGGGTGATCGTCGTGAAGGGCGGAGAGCGGTCAGTGGCGGCCCGGCCGAGCCATTTCGGCGAAATGCCAAACCGGACATTCGGCAACCGTCAAAATCGCCCAAGTCACTGGCTGGCACCATCGGCGTTTCGAGCCCTTTGCGGTCATTCGGTCAGCCTGCAGGAGGACGGGCGTCCTCCTTCCCGCTCCAGAGCTCGCGGCCCTATCCTGCCGTTCATCCAAGATGCCTTTGCTGCGGTGCAGCCTCACCAGACCGGCCATTCGCTCATGGCGCAGCATTTTCGGGCGGTTGAAGCTGTCAGCGCCGGCCAAGCCGCCGATATAGAGCCTCCGTAGCTTTGCCCGCGCTGTTCCGCCAAGAATGTGCTGGCCGCATCGTGCATGAAGCGAATAGAGGTTATACAATTGTGATTGACACATTCTGTACCCAGACTTGGGCCATGATATTTGAGCGAGATTAACTTCAATTCTGAGCAGGAAGATCGAGTGATGGGCTTTTTCGGGCGAGACAAAGTCAAGGACTGCATTAGCGGTATCGTCTCGAAGCGCGAAAGACTGCGAGAACTCAATTGTGCTGGACGCGAGGTTTCTACCCGAGAGAACCTCGAAGTAGAGTTTAGAGGACTGCTCCGCGAAATCGACGACCTTGTTGGTGACTTGCAAAGCGCCATGAAGCAAGATGATCTTGATTTGCGGACATGGCAAAAGAACTTAGCAATCGTTCATGATGATCGCTGGTCATTTGGGGCAGAAGAAATTCGCGGGCCGCTCATACCCTTCCTGCGGGGAAAGCTAGAGCCAATTCTACGTGTCGTCGTGGCTCCCGAACTACCCGAAAACGTTGTCGCCCTCTTCCTGACCATTCCTGGCCTCAAGGAACTTCTTCAGAGGGAAAACCACGGACACTGGGGGTATCACTATCACTATCTTGACGCGAAGGAGCGCCGGTCAGACACGCTTCTTACCTTCGCTCGACAGCACAAAACGCTACCTGACGGCCGGAAGGTCAAGGCTGTCACTTGGGAAAGGCATAGCGAGACGAGCCACTTCGCAGCGCGCGCTGCGACTTGGGGTGCCAACAAAAGAGAGAGTGTCTACGAGGCCTGTCTTGGCGATAGCGCCAAACGAAACCTGATCGATTTCAAGAAGCCAGCCAAAGATGCCCAAGTGCTTTGGCCCGTCTGACAAAGGGGATCAGCCGTCCAGCCAGATACCATAAAATTCCCGAACACGGTCAATTTGCTCATCAGCATGAATCAGCGGGTTTTTCGCTAAGAAAAGGCGCAACTCGTCGGCAACCTCTTTCATAGAAATGTTCTGTTCGATTAGATAACCAAGCAGTTCATAGGCTCTTCGCTGATCTGATGGATGCTCGGCGAACCTCCTGTCCTCGACCCCGAAACACCCTCTGATCGCCAATTTCCAATCCATAATCAATACTCCTTAGTTGGCTTTACCAGAATCGTCGTGAACTTCGTTGGGCTTATGGGTGGTCGCCAGCAACTGGTCTTTCATTGCTTAAGCCTCACCCATCGGCACTATAACAAGTCCCATTTCCTGCTCTTTTACTGGAATGCCGTTTTTGTTTCGGCCTGTTCTTTTGTTTCAGCTAAGAACGGAACACCTACCTGCCCATCTCGTTTGTCGAGTTCTCGGGCCGCCATCGCCGCTTCGCGGCTTGGATAGGGGCCAGATACTACCCATGCTCCGGGCGGTCGCGGCGTCGTCTGCCTATACCAATACCAATGGGACATGACTGTTCCTTACATGTACTCGTCGGCGCGAAAGCGCCGCTGGATGGCCGCTTTCGCCTCTTGCGTGAGGGCTTCAATCAGATCGCCTCGATTATCGTTACAAGATACAAGGCAGATTTCCACCCTGTCCATCTAACTACTGCAGTAGGCTGAATTGCAGTTCTCCAAACAATCCGTCCAGCTTGCGCCGCAGATCAACGGACGACTTATGCTTGGGAATTCAAGTCGAAACGCGACAAGTACACTTAGTATAGCATGATCTGGGCGGGCGCAAGCATCTGCATCGCAGCCCAGTCGGGCAATGTGGTCAATCGGAGTTGGAATGTATTTGAGCCCAACGCCGACACTCAGACTGGCCCCAGCAAGGCGGGCCGTTCGCTCCTGCAGCGGGAAACGCGGCCCATACCCGCCGTTCACGCTGGAAATTTTCCGAAAGCTAGCCTTTCCCGAAGCTGCCGCTCGGCCGATGTGCAGCGAAATTGTCGGCGCTGCCGATACGCGGTCGAACAAGTAGATGAAGGTCCGGCTTTTTCTTGTCGTTATGGTTCGGCAGCCCCTTCCACACCACTCCAACCCATTTGAAGCCGAGGCGAGGAAGAACCCTCGTGAGCATGGATGCTGTGCCCGTTGTAGCAAAGACACCATCGTCCCCCGCGAGTAACATCGCCATTTCGCATAGCCTTGAGCCCCAGCCTTGACCTTCGTGGTCCGGATGGACTGCAACATACCCCACTTCATGCGGATAAACATCTTTGGGAAGGGCATATCGAGCTTTTCCTGTCTGAAACGCCGCACGATACTCATCCGCGGGCGATTTCAAAGCAGCACAGCCAATCATTTTTCCACCTATTTTGGCGACGACCAGCTTTACCCCATGATGCTGAATGCCCTCGCGCACTCGGTCAATCTTCACCGCGCCTCCCGCCGCAACGAGCGTTGCGAAGCTCTCCCTGTCATCCTCTGACATTGCTGGATATTCAGTAGCATATATAGTGACTTCCAACTTGTGTGGCCCTCCCAAGTGCCGCTCGGCTGCTCCAGTCTCACGACTTATCTTTCGCAATTTGCTGTAAGTGCCGCGATCAGCCAAGCCCAGATAACGCGCATGAAGGAGCAACGGCGGCCCTTTGCGGCCGGTCGAGAGCCTGCCTGTGTTGAAGTGCGGCTTTCCGCTAAGCGGCCGTTCATGGCCTGGTGCCGCGAAATGCGGCGAGGAATTTCGCGGATGCGGGACAAAACCGGCCTTTGCTGCGACTGGCATCAATGCGCTTTCATCTCGTCTATCGGCAAGCGGAACATCTCGGTAGGATGACTACATTGCATTCTGATATTGAGGCGGCATTTGCCGACGAGAAGATGGATAAGTCCATTGGCGCTGAATTCCTGACTGGCACCGGACTGGCGAAGCGCATCCGCAAGATCATGGCTGGGGACAATCCTTGGATGTGCGTCGCCTTTCTCGGCCCAACCTGGACGAAGGAACTCTTCGACGGTGGGGGCCCGCCCAAGGATTTGCGCGTTGTGTGCGACGTATGTATGGGCATGACCGTTCAGGAGGCGCTTCGCATCGGTGGAGCGCCGAACAACGAGCACTTACGCCACCTCCCCGATCAGCAAATGCACGCGAAGGTCTACGGGTCGGACAAGGGAGCGGTCGTCTGCTCGGCTAATGCCTCGCGCGCCGCTCTGTCCTCCGCTGACAGGGTCGAGGATGGAGTCTGGCTACCCCCCGGAGGCAACACGTACCGTAAAGCCAAAGCGTCGTTCGAGAGGCGCTTTGGCGAAGCCGTGCGTGTGGACCCAGATGCTCTCGCTAGAGCCCCGGAACGCTTGGGGGGCCTCGGCATCGCTGTGGTCGGTGAAAGTGAGGCGGCCGTTCTCAGGAACCCGCCGACGCTTTTGCAACTTCTTCGACATGACCCCGAAATGTTTAAGGGCGTCCGGTTCGTCTTCTCGAATGAGAAGGTTACACAGGCTGTCGAGCAGGGCGCCAAGGCGGTTATGGAAGAAATGGTGACGCGGGATGGCGGCGCTGAGAAAGAAGGCCGCGCTGGCCCACTTAATTACGATTACTTCTCTAATTGGGAGATGAGAGAGGCTGATTGGCCCGCTCTGTTTATCTCCGTCCACCGTGAGGCGAACGGCAGCGTCAAACTTGGCATGCGTCGCCATTTAAGGTTCATCTCGGAGGTTCCCAATGGGGAAGATGAAGCGGAGGACGTCTTCGTCGCAGCCAAAGTTCGGTGGAACACCGGCGGGGCTGCGTTCGGCGACCTGAGAAAGATCGCGAGGGTCACGCAGTGCGAAATTGAGATAAAGGACGTATTCCAGAGCGGATGCTCATTTGATGATGTCGCAGGGCAGGTTCTCACTGCCGAAGGTGTCCGCAGGGCTTTGAAATTAACATAGGCCCGAAGAAGGGGAGCGACAGCGCTTCTTGATGTCAGCCCTGTCGCGTCGCCCAGATATGGCCCATAGCTGACAGTCGGCGCCCATGAACGCCGCATGGCGGCACTCAAGAAAGCTGCCGCTCGAACACTTCTGCAGCGAAATCCTGGCCATCATGATAAGGATGGGCGGCAAACCGGCGGGGTTCAGAATGCGCACGTCTGTCTTGGAGATCGGTCGGCAACCTCAGGGGGTTCATCTTGAATAATAATCAGGCAGCCCAAATTGATATCGAGGGCCTTCCTGATGGGTATTCTGGATTGCTGTTCGTCGTCTGGTATTCCTCCCCGTTTTAACTGTGTTTGGCCGTAGA
>NZ_DALZMB010000058.1:0-25374 GCF_032007265.1 Paracoccus sp. (in: a-proteobacteria)
CGGGCCCGGCGACCAAAAGATCGGTTTTCGCCGAAACCGATCCCGCCACCTTTGCCCCCAAAGCCTCGGCGCGTGCCTTGGCTTCGGCGCGGGTCATTTTCTCGAGCGTGCCGGTAAAGACCACGGTCTTACCAGCGATTTCGCTATTGCCGGGCGCGGGCGTGTCATCGGGCTGGATCTGCAATTGCGCAACCAGGCGGTCAATCGCCGCACGCTCGACCTCTTGATGAAAGGCGGTGACAAGGGTCGCGGCCATCACCTTGCCGACGCCGTCAATCGCCAGAAGATTGTGCCAATCCGGCCCCTCCTCTGGCGTGGCGCTGGTCATGGCCTGCTCAAATGCCAGCCAGGTTTGATAGTTGCGGGCCAAAAGTTTTGCGGCCTGTTCGCCAACATGGCGAATGCCAAGCGCGTTAATGACGCGGGCCAGCCCGATGCTGCGACGCGCCTCGATACCCCGAAACAGATTGCTGGCCGATTTCTCGCCCCAACCTTCGGCCACGCGCAGCTCATCACCATGCCTTGCCTCGAGGGTAAAGATATCGGCGGGTTCAGCGATCCAACCGGCGCGATAAAAGGCCTCGACCTGTTTGGCACCCAGCCCATCAATGTCAAATGCCGCGCGCGAAACAAAATGTCGCAATTTTTCGATCGCCTGAGCGGGACATGCCAGCCCCCCGGTGCAGCGGCGCACCGCATCACCCTCTTCTCGGATGGCAGCCGAGCCGCATTCCGGGCACTGATCTGGGAAGCCATAGGGCTTGCTGTCGGGCGCGCGCTTTTCCACATCGACATCCGCGATCTTGGGAATGACATCACCTGCGCGGTAGATCTGGACCCAATCCCCTTCACGAATATCGCGGCCATTGCGGATTGGCTGGCCCGAGGCATCGCGCCCGGCGATGTAATCTTCATTGTGAAGCGTCGCGTTCGACACAACCACGCCCCCCACCGTCACCGGTGCTAGGCGGGCAACAGGCGACAGCGCCCCGGTGCGACCCACCTGAATTTCGATACGTTCTAGTCGCGTCCATGCGGTTTGGGCTGGAAATTTATGGGCAAGCGCCCAACGCGGCGTTGTCGAGCGCAGCCCCAATCGAGATTGCAACGCCAGATCATCAACTTTGTAGACCACGCCATCAATGTCATATCCCAGCGAGGCGCGCTGCTGCTCGATGTTGCGCCAGACTTCGATCATATCCTCGACCGAATGGCAAAGACGCATCAGGGGATTGGTCTGAAACCCAAGTGCCCCAAGTCGCGCCACCGCATCCATCTGACTGCGCGCCAAAGGCGCGCTGATTTCGCCCCAAGCATAGGCAAAAAAGCGCAAAGGCCGCGCGGCAGTGATGGCGGCATCCAATTGGCGCAAAGAGCCCGCAGCGGCATTGCGCGGATTGGCAAAGCTGCGAGAGGGATCGGCGGCGTTCAAGACCTCGAAATCGTGGTGGCCCATGTAAACTTCACCGCGCACCTCGAGAATGTCGGGAAAGTCGCTGCCGATCAGCTGATGGGGAATATCGGCAATCGTGCGGGCATTGGCGGTGACATTTTCCCCAACAGCGCCGTCGCCGCGGGTCGCGGCCTGAACCAGCGCCCCATTTTCATAGCGCAGAGACAGGGAAAGCCCGTCGATCTTGGGCTCGGCGGTAAAGGCCAAGGGCGCGTTGGGGGAAAGCCCCAGAAAGGCCCTGACACGCTGGACAAATTCGGTGACATCCTCTTCGGAAAAGGCGTTTTCCAAAGACAGCATCCGCTGACGGTGGGGAATCTTTCCGAACCGACCATCTGGCGTGGCGCCGACTTGCTGGCTGGGGCTGTCGGCGGCAGCCAATTCCGGGAAACGCGCCTCGATCGCTGTCAGGCGCAGCTTGCATTCATCATATTCTGCATCGCTTAGGCTGGGTGCATCATCGCGATGATAGGCAAGATTGGCCTGAGCAATCACCTCGGTCAGCGCCGCGATCTCTTGCGCTGCTGCGTCATAGTCGAGATCCTCAACCGCAATTTCTTGCGTCAAACCCGTTTGCTTGACCATTGGGAAGCCCTGTCTTTGCCGTTATCATCTGATGGCACCGGGCAATATTCCCAATGCCATCAGGTGATAGCCGCCCTGAAAGACGCTTGTCCAGCACAGTCGGGGTTTCCGTCAGGCCAGCCCCGCGCCCTTAGGCGCCGACGACCATCCGGTTATGGGATACGATCGGCTCGCGCAGCACATAGCCCCGACCCCAGACCGTTTCGATGTAGTTTTCTCCGTTCAAGGCTGCTGACAGCTTTTTGCGCAGCTTACAGATGAACACATCGATGATCTTCAGCTCTGGCTCATCCATGCCGCCGTAAAGATGGTTCAGGAACATCTCTTTTGTCAGTGTCGTGCCCTTGCGCAGGCTGAACAGCTCAAGGATCTGGTATTCCTTGCCCGTCAGCTTGACCGGAAGCCCGTTCACCTCGACCGAGCGGGCATCAAGATCGACGATGATATGCCCGGTTTGGATCACCGAATGGCTATGCCCCTTAGAGCGGCGGATAATCGCTTGAATACGTGCAATCATTTCCTCGCGATGGAAGGGTTTGACCATATAGTCGTCGGCCCCAAAGCCAAAGCCACGCAGTTTGCTTTCAGTATCGTCCGAGCCGGTCAGGATCAGGATTGGCGTATCAACTCGCGACATGCGCAACTGACGCAAAACTTCCATCCCGTGCATATCCGGCAAATCAAGATCAAGCACGATGAGATCGTAATCATAGAGCTTCGCAAGATCGATGCCTTCTTCGCCCATGTCAGTCCGATAGACATTGTAATTGGCGGAGGTGAGTATCAACTCAATACTGCGGGCGGTGCTAGGGTCGTCCTCAACAAGCAAGATGCGCATTTCACTGTCCTCAAACTCTGCGGTTCAGATCTTAGATTGAGCACAAGAAGTTAATTTCTCGTTACCTTTCCCCCAAGTTAACCCTCAACAACCTAAAGTTGACGGAAATTTTGCAATTGTGTGACTTTTAGTGCATTTTTCCCATGCCGATGGATGGCGGCAAGCCAGCTGTCCAGCTCTTCATCGGTCAAACCATAGCGGACCAAGGCGTCGTCACGGGTCATCAGGCCGTATTCCACGGCTTCGGCGACAATTGCCTTGCGGCTGGCGACCCAGCGTGTGCTGGGTTCGGGCAAATCTGCCAAAGTCAGGATGCGGCCATCTGGCAAAGTGATCGTGCGCGGGCCGGGACTTTTTCTTAGAAACATCGAAACCACCTGTTCTCAACCCGGTCAGTTTTGCCCAGTTTGTCTTAATTCGCGATGAAGTTACGGGGGCAAATGCGCCTCGCTCCCCTTGAGAATAGTTAGGTTTTTCCCTATTTCAGCGGGTATGCGGCGCTCAGAAGCGCTGCGAAAGGATGATCCATGACACTGTCGACGCCGACCCTGCCCACGCAGGCGCAGGATGCGCCATTGAATTCATTGGGCTTTGCCAAGCCCCCGTCCCAGACCCGCGTGGTGGTTGCCATGTCGGGTGGTGTGGATAGTTCAGTCGTTGCGGCCCATCTGGCGGCCGAAGGGTATGATGTCATCGGGGTCACGCTGCAGCTTTACGATCACGGTGCAGCCCTGGCAAAAAAGGGCGCCTGCTGCGCGGGCCAAGACATTCACGACGCACGCCGCGTTGCTGAACGCATTGGCTTTCCGCACTATGTCCTTGATTACGAAAACAAGTTCCGCGAATCCGTGATCGAGGAATTTGCAGATGCCTATCTGGCAGGCGCCACGCCCGTTCCCTGCATCCGCTGCAACGAGCGTGTGAAATTCCGCGACCTGCTGGAAACCGCACGCGATCTTGATGCCGATTGCATGGCAACGGGCCACTATATCCGCCGCAATCAAGGTGATCGGGGCGCAGAGCTGCATATGGCGGCCGATGCCAACCGCGATCAAAGCTATTTCTTGTTCTCGACCACGCGCGAGCAGCTGGAATTTCTGCGCTTTCCGCTTGGGGGTCTGGCCAGCAAAGCAGAAACGCGCGCTATGGCCGCAGAATACGGCCTGGCGATTGCCGATAAGCCTGACAGCCAGGACATCTGCTTTGTGCCCAACGGCGATTATGCCAGCGTCATCGAAAAGCTGCGCCCAGGCGCGGCCGACCCCGGAGATATCGTCGATCTTGAGGGCAAAGTGCTTGGCCAGCACCGTGGCGTGATCCATTACACCATCGGTCAACGCCGGGGTCTGGGAATTGGTGGGCTGGGTGATCCGCTTTACGTGGTCAAACTTGACCCCGAGGCTCGCCATGTCATCGTCGGCCCGAAAGAGGCGCTGCGCACCAAAATCGTGCCCGTTACCGAGGTCAACTGGCTGGGTGACACCCCGTTCGAGGGCGAAATCCTGATCAACGCCCGCATTCGTTCGACCCGCCCGCCCAAGCCTGCGATCTTACGCGCAACTGGTCCCAATCGCGGCGAGATCGAGCTGTTGGACCCCGAGGAAGGCGTCAGCCCCGGTCAGGCCTGCGTTTTTTATGCCCAAGAGGGCACGCGCGTGCTGGGTGGTGGTTGGATCTCGCACCGCCGCGGCGGCTAAGGGCCCCTGGCCGCGCGAGCGTCGGATTTGGTGGTGGGGGGCGGCGTTGTGCCGCCCCCTGCTGCATTTAGGCCTCGCTTGCGTGCTGGCGAATACGCTCGACCATGGCGCGCAAGCCGTTCGAACGCTGCGCCGAAAGGTGATCGTTCAAACCCAAACGACCCAATTCCGCCGCCGCATCGATCTTAAGCACATCCGCCACCGGCACTTGTGCGTATAGCGCATGCAGGATCGCGATCAGTCCACGCACGATCAAAGCGTCACTGTCACCTTGAAAGTCGTATTTGCCATCCTCGATCCGCGGCATGATCCAGACTTGGCTGGCACAGCCCTCGACTTTCGTGGCGGGCACATGCAATGCGGGGTCCATGGCGGGCATGGCTTTGCCAAGCTCGATGACATGGCGGTAACGATCTTCCCAATCATCCAGAAAATCGAAGGTTTCGGCGATATCTTCAAATGCCGGAGTGGCCATTCGCGGCCTCCTTTCGCAAATCTGCCGAAGGGGATAGCGCGCCTGCGCGGGAAGGTCAAAGAGGCTTTCCCGCGCCGCCTACTTCCCCTATCAATGGCGCAAGTAATGAGGGCGAGCGGCGGGGAAGCGGCAATGCGGACAAGAACTTTCGGCCTGTTGGTGACGGCAGCTCTGGCGCTGGCAGCCTGTGGGGGTAATGGCAGCGGTAGTGGCAGCTCGGGCAGTGCCGGCAGCGGCCTGAACCCACTTGGCTGGTTCGGCGGCGGCAAAAAGGCCCCGGCCACGCTTGATCCCGATGGCGGCTACCCCTCTGAGCGCAACGACAATCGCGTGCCCGCAGGCCAGATCATCAGCGCGCGCTGGGAGCCGCTTTATGAAGGCGGCATGTTGATGGTTACGGCCCTGCCCGCAACCAAAGGCTGGTGGGCGATGAAGCTGATTACCGAAACGCCCATGCCCGAGGGCCGCGTTCGCGCCGATGAAAACGGCGTTCTGCGCCTGCGCCTTGTTGGCCTGCCGCCGCTTGAGAATACCTTTGAGGCCAGCGCACCTGCCAATCCGCAAAGCGACCGGGTCACTTTGGGCTTTACGCTGTCGCATGAGGCGATGGCGGGCCTGCGCGAAGTGGTTATCACCGGGGCATCCAATTCGATCAGCATCAAGCGCCGCTGATCGGATGCACGAAAAAGGCGCGGGAAACCCCCGCGCCTGATTTAAATGCCGTCTGGGATGCCGTGGCAAATGCGCCTTGGCGCTTGGGCCTTAGCCCATTTTCCGCAAATAGGTCCAAGTCGGCACACGCGCATCGCGCGCCACCGACCAGCTTTCGGCATCGCCAAGGTAGGCAAAGCCGCAATTCGTCAGAACGCGCGCCGATCCTGGGCTGTCCTGAAAAGCCTCGGCGAAAAATGTGCGGTCCTTATGGGGATTGGCGGTGACCAGCCCCTCGACCGCTTCGGTGGCAAAGCCCGTATTCCAAAAACCCGGCCCGATCCAAAAGCCCAGCTCAGAGCGCTGATCCTCGAGGCGCGTCAACGAGACCACGCCCAGAAGCTCGGCCAGATTGCTGCTGCTGCCATCGATGGCCCAGACATCTTCATCGCGGTTCTCGGCCATTGCGCGGGCAACATAGGCCTCGGCGGCCCCTGGCGGCAAAGGATGGGGGATTGAACGGGTCCCCTCAGCCACACGCTTATCTGCGGTGTAATGGGCGATCAGGCCCGAATCAGATTTGCGCAGGGGACGCAGAAGGAAACGCTCTGTCCGGATCTCCGGTTGAGTAACGGGCGGCACCTCAATTAATTCCTGCATATTCCTCACTCCCCACTCACGTAATAATTTAGTTAGAGCCCCCTGAAACGCCAAGGGGACCGGCTTTCGCCGATCCCCTCTAACACTGATGTGTTACAATCGGCTTACTCAGCAGCCTCAAGGTTCGCCGGCAGCACCGAAATAAAGGTGCGGCCCTTCAGACCCTTGTGGAACTTGATCTGACCATCGGTCAGAGCAAAGAGGGTGTGATCGCGGCCCATGCCAACGTTCTGGCCAGCCCACCAGGTCGTGCCGCGCTGGCGCACGATGATGTTGCCTGCAACCGCTGCCTGACCGCCATAAAGCTTCACGCCAAGACGGCGACCTGCAGAGTCGCGACCGTTGCGGGACGAACCGCCTGCTTTCTTATGTGCCATGGTGATTAGTCCTTCTTGGCTTCTTTCGCCGGCTTTTCAGCCTTGGCGGGCTTTGCAGCCGCTTGGATCGCAGCAAGGGAACCAGCGGTACGTGCGCCGATTGCAGCCTTGACGTCGGATTTGTCGCCGCCCTTTTCGAGCAGATCCGTGATGCGCACCAGCGTCAGTTGCTGACGGTGGCCACGGGTACGCTGCGAGCTGTGCTTACGACGGCGCTTGACGAAGGTGATGACCTTGTCAGCTTTGATCGTGTCGATCACTTCAGCCTGAACAGCGGCGCCAGCCACCAAAGGTGCACCAACGGTCGCGCCGATCATCAGCACGTCGTTGAACTGGATCTTGTCACCAGCTTCTGCGGCAAGTTTTTCAACGCGCAGCACGTCACCGGATTTAACCCGGTATTGCTTGCCGCCCGTCTTGAGAACTGCGAACATTAGGTCTTCCCTTGCTTCTCCGCGTCCTGCGGCCCCCGCATCTGCGGGTGTTGATGGGCCGAAACCCTGCCTTCGGACGGCGCACCCATGACTGGGTGAATGAAAATAAACAGCCCCGCCCGACGCAAAACGCCGTGCAGATCGCGCCCATATGCCAGATTCGTCCCTTCAAGTCAACCAAGATTAGGGACGCGACCATGGCCGCAACCCCTGAAATAGCTGAGCCGGACGAAGAAGACAACGTGGCTGAGATGACGGTTTCAGCGATCAGACAAATCCGCAACCTGGCCGGTCAAAAATCGGCCGGCGGCCCTATCACCTGGCTGTGACGGAACGTCATTCGGATTTGCCCGTTTCTTTGTCACCCAACGCTTAACTGTCACCCAACGCTTCACTGGCTGCGGCGCTTATATCAGCTCAAGGGGCTGGGCCGCCTGCCCCTTCACATCGCTCGACACCGGCCTGTTCGCGCCCACGCCATCAAACCGTGCCTCCAACTGCCACAAGCGGTCATGAACCAGCGAGGATCACATGAGCAAACTCACCGAAAGCCAACGCGATGCTTTGCCCGACAGCGATTTTGCGCTGCCCGGTCGCAAATATCCGATTGAGGATAAGGCCCATGCCCGCAACGCCAAAGCCCGTGCCGCCCAACAGGTCAAATCAGGCCATCTGTCAGACGCCGATCAACGCGAGATCGACGCCAAGGCCGATCGCGTCTTGCACGACCCCGACAAAACCTGAGCCTTGCCCTGCAAACGCACTGCAACGCTGAAAAAGGTTCTCGCAGGCGCAGCGCGTCTGCCTGACTTTCCAAACATATAAAACAAATGCGCCACTCTATTGGCTTTGTCTTTTGCCCGGCCTCATCCATTTTGCGAACGGGGCCTAATCGGATTGGCTCGTGGTTTTCTGGATTGTCATGTTGTTTTTGTCGTTGTTTTCGGATGATCAGATCGGGCGCCCGGTCCCGGTGAATGTGCCAGCCCAGCCCGAGGCGCAAAATTGCGATCAATTCGTCTTTCATAGCGATGGCGTTAACTCGCCAGCGGCAGAGGAGGCCACGTTTACGCCTCAAGCCGCGCTGGATGCTAATTGGCCCGAGCCCGCCAAAACAGCTGACATCAGCTTGCACGTGAGCGATCACTTTCAGTTTTTCGACTAGCTGTGCCCTCGCGATGGCTTTGACAGCCACGCCGCCTGGGCGTAAAGGCCGTGCGATCTTGCAGCTTGATGATGGCCAGCTTTGCCAAATCTGCAATGGACAGATCTTTTTTTCAGGCGATGGAAGCAAATACCAAACCAAGGTCCAGCTTTCGCACAAGCGAAAGGCGCTTCAATGCTGGAAAAAACACCTGATCTCTGTGGCGATGCAAACGGACTTTTCTGCAATTGTCCGCGCCCAACAATCTGACGCTCCTGCCAGCAATGACAGGTGAACTGAACAAAGGAATGCCATGATCGGTTTAAGCGGCACTATTTCCGCCTCTTCGCTTGCCGAGGCTGACATCATTCGTAGCCATTTGCCGCGTCACATTCGCCTGACGCGCAATGAGTTGGGCTGCCTGCGCTTTGATGCCCAGGTCACCGATGACCCCTTTGTCTGGCAAATTGACGAAGTCTTTCTGGACGAAGCAGCCTTTCAGGCCCACCAGACCCGCAATCAGACCAGTGAATGGTATCAGGTGACCGCAGGATTTGCGCGATCCTTCACCAAATTCGACGCTCAGGTTCAGATCCGCGATGAAGAGGCCGGAGATACATTTTCCGTCCTTTCCCTTTTGGCCGAGACATTTGACGGCGTGCGCGAGGCGCGCCTTTTGCAAAACCTGCGCGAGGATGGGGATCTGGCGCATTCCCTTGTCGCGGATGCCGGTGGTGCGATTTTGGGCCATCTTGCACTATCGCGGCTGCGCGCCGAGCATCCAGCCCTGGCACTGGCCCCGCTTGCGGTCTTGCCACGCGCACAAAGACGCGGGATTGCCTCGGCGCTGATCGGCGCGGCGATTGCCCGCGCACAAGAGCAATATCTGGTCGTTCTGGGCGAGCCTGATTTCTACAGCCGCTTTGGTTTCAATCCGGTGGCATGGGAATCGCCCTTTGCTGGGCCCTGCCTGCAGGCGCGCGGCCATAACCTGCCCCTGCGCAATCGCATCAGCCCTGCCCCCGCTTTCGAAAGCCTAAGCTAAGCGGGCCATAGGCGAGCGGATATTTCCGCCCAGAAAAATTGCCGCAAAGCAAAGCCCAGCCCAGCCCAGCATGGTGCTTAGCCCTGCATCTTTTCGGCCAAGCAAGCAGTGCACTTGAATGACAAACGCGCCCCTAAACCAAGGGGCGCGTTTGTTTTTGCATCGGTTGCGCAGATTTCAGGATCTATTCACCCGATTCCGTATTGCTGTCGTCGTTGCTGGGCAGGCGCAGGCGCACCCGTTTGACGCGGCGCGGATCGGCCTCGACGACTTCCAACTCGGCGCCATTATCCAGGCGGATCAGCTCGCCCTGCATCGGGACATGGCCGGTCAGCATGAAGATCAGGCCGCCAAGCGTATCGACATCTTCCTCTTCCTCGGGGGTCGACAACCTAAGGCCGGTGACGGTTTCGATATCTTCCAGCGGCGCGCGGGCCTGAATCAGCCAGACGCCGGGCTGTTCAAGATGCCACAGGTCGCCCTCGACCTCGTCATGCTCATCCTCGATTTCGCCGACGACCTGCTCGATCAGATCCTCGATGGTGACAAGCCCATCGACCCCGCCATATTCATCGATAACCAGCGCCATATGGATGCGCTTTTGCTGCATCTGCTGCAACAACACACCAAGCGGCATCGACGGCGGCACATAAAGCAATGGCCGCAACATCGGGCGCAGCGCGAATGCCGTCGGAGGCGTCGCACCAAAGCCATATTTGAGCGCAAAATCCTTGAGATGGATCAGGCCAAGCGGGCTATCTAGCGTGTCGCGATAGACAGGGATGCGGGTAAAGCCCTGCTCACGAAACAATGCGACCAGCGCGTCCATTTCGATCTCGACAGGGGCTGCCAAAATCTCGGCCTTGGGAACGGCCACATCATCGACCCGAAGGCGGCGCAGGTTCAAGACCCCGGGCGGCAAGGCCTGAGAAGAGCTGCGCCCCTCTTCTTCGCCTTGGCCATGTTCGCCTTCGGCCTCTCCGGCGCTGAACGCGCCCAAAAGGCGGCCAAACAGGCCGCGCGAAGGGGGCAGATCCCGCCCGTCGCCTCCGACGCCATCGGCCCAGCCGGCCGGATCAGAGGAAACGGGTGTGTCAGGACTTCGGTCGCTGCTCATCTTTCAATCTCGAAATAGGGATCGGAAATGCCAAGCTCGGCCAGAATGACGCGTTCGGCGCCTTCCATCGTCTCGGCGTCAGAATCGTCAATATGGTCGTAACCTGCCAAATGCAAAATAGCATGGACCAGCAGATGGGTCACATGATCTGCAAATGTCTTGCCCTGCTCAGCGGCCTCGCGCTGGCAGGTGTCATAGGCAATGGCGATATCGCCCAGCTCTGCCATGGGGGGCAGTTCGGGGCGCTCGCCCGGCGCATGGGCTGCAAACTCGCTTGAGGGCCAGGACAGCACATTGGTCGGACGCGGCTTGTCGCGAAATTCGTCGTTCAAGACGGCAATGCGCGCGTCATCGCAGGCCAGTACGACGATGCTCAGATCCGACTGACCCAGCCATTGCGACACAGCGTCCAGCGCGCGCTGGCACAATGGCTCCAGATCGGCGTCAAGCCAGCGCTCGTCCTCGATCACCAGCTCGACGGGTTCTGGGTCTTCCTCATCGGAATCCTCGAAAAAATCGTCGATCTTCATGAGAACGACCCGCCCGGCGCACGGCGTGGATTATGCGCCATACGGTCGTCACGTGCCTCGCCGCGGGCCAAGGCCTCGGCCGCATCCGCGTCATAGGCCTCGATGATGCGGGCAACCAGATTGTGGCGCACGACATCCTTGGAGGTGAAATAGGAAAAGCTGATGCCCTTGACGTCTTTCAGCAACCGCTCGGCCTCGACCAGACCCGAGGTGACACCGCGCGGCAGGTCGATCTGGCTGCGATCGCCCGTGATCACCATGCGGGACCCCTCGCCAAGGCGGGTCAAAAACATCTTCATCTGCATGGTGGTGGCGTTTTGCGCCTCATCCAGCACGACAAAAGCATTCGACAGGGTGCGCCCGCGCATGAAGGCCAAAGGCGCGATCTCGATGCGCTTTTCCTCCATCAGCTTTTGCATCTGCTTGCCGGGCAAAAAGTCGTTCAGCGCGTCATAAAGCGGCTGCATATAGGGATCGACTTTTTCCTTCATGTCACCGGGCAAGAAGCCCAGTCTTTCGCCCGCTTCGACGGCGGGGCGCGACAGGATGATCTTGTCGACATGGCCGCCGATCAACATGGTGACGCCCACGGCCACCGCAAGATAGGTCTTGCCCGTGCCGGCCGGGCCGATGCCAAAGGCCATTTCATTGGCAAATAGCGCGCGGACATATTCCTTTTGCCCGTCGGTCCGTGGCTCGACCGATTTCTTGCGGGTACGCAGCTCGATCGGGCCGGTCTGGAACATTTCCAGCTGCGCAGCCGGGCTGGGATGGTTGACGGCCTGCTCTGGCCCCATACGCAAGGCCGCATCGACCTCGGGCAGGCCGACGCTGCGGCCCTGTTCGAGGCGCGCATAAAGCGCACGCAACACCTGTTCGGCATCGCGCTGCGCCTCGGCTTCACCGACGACGGCAATCAAATTCCCACGCCGCAAGACATGGACGTTTAGCGATTCTTCGATACGTGCAAGATGTCTGTCATGAGGTCCGCACAAATCGATCAACAACCGATTGTCAGGGAATTCAATCAGAGTTTCGCCGGCGGTAGCAGTTGCACTTGGCAGTGGCGGTTGGCCCAAATTTCTCTCCGAAAGGGTAGGCGCGTCATTTTGAAAGTGTCAACGCGGGGGGATTCGCACAAGGGGGTCAGGGGTGGCTTTGGCTAAAAACGGCCGCCAAAGCGCAAATTTCATGCATCTGTTACCTCAGTCGCGCCAACGGCCATGGATGAAATCATGCAGGTATTCATCCTTTGCCGCAGACATTTCAGCCAGATCGCCCTGCCAGCGCAGGCGCCCCTGATCCAACAGGGCCACGCGATCCGCAATCGTCTGAACCGAGGTCATGTCATGGGTGATCGTGATGGCCGTGGCACCCGTCTCTTCGACAATACCACGAATCAACGCATTGATGCGCGCGGCGCGGATCGGATCAAGCCCGGTCGTCGGCTCGTCGAAAAAGATCACCGAGGGTGAGGCGGCAATGGCGCGGGCAAGCCCTGCCCGCTTGCGCATTCCCCCAGACAGCTCGGCCGGGAAAAGATCAGCCACCTCGGGACCAAGCCCGACGCGCGCCAGCTTTTCCAAGGCCAGCGTTCGGGCGGCGGGTGCGGGCATGGTTTGAAGCAGGCGAAAGGCCACATTCTTCCAGACCGGCAGACTGTCAAACAGCGCGGCATTCTGAAAGAGCATGCCAAAGCCGCTGAGAAAGGCCTTGCGGTTTTGCCCGCTCAGCGGCGCCCCCTGAAACAGGATCTGCCCGGCATCCGGGGTTTCAAGGCCCAGGATACAGCGTAGCAATACCGATTTTCCTGTCCCCGAACCGCCGATGACGACCAGACTTTGGCCCGCCTCGACGTCAAGATCGACCCCCGCAAGGACAGATTTGCGACCAAAGCTTTTGCTGAGGTTTCGGATCGAGATCAGCGGCGCCATCAGAAAAAGAGCCCCGTCAGCACGAAGTTCGCAGCCAGAATGGCAATAGAAGCTGCAACCACCGCATTGGTGGTCGCCCGCCCGACCCCGGCTGCGCCTCCGGCGGCATTCATGCCAAACCAGCACCCCGAGGTCGCGACGATCAGGCCAAAAAACGCGCCCTTGATCAGCCCCGACACCACATCCCAGCTTTGCAGAAAGGCCCAGCTTTGGCCCAGATAGATGGTCGAGTTAAAGCCCAGCATGTTCACGCCGATCAACCAGCCGCCCATGATGCCAATGACATCGCCGACGCCAACCAGCAAAGGCACCGTCAGAACCGCCGCCCAGAGCCGGGGCGAGACCAGCCATTTCACCGGGTCGCAAGACAAAGTCACCAAGGCATCAATCTGCTCTGAGACGCGCATCGTGCCCAACTCTGCGGCGATGGCACTGGCGACGCGCGCCGCCACCATCAACCCGCCCAGAACCGGGCCCAGCTCTCGGGCCATGCCAATGGCCACGACCGCTGGCACCACATCCGAGGCTTGAAAGCGTGCGCCCCCCGAATAAATCTGCAAAGCTAGTGCCGCCCCGGTGAAAAGCGCCGTCAGGCCGACGACGGGCAAAGACAGCCAGCCGATCTGCATGATCTGGCGCGCCAGCAGTTCAGGCCTTAACGGGAAAATCCCGGCCAGACCACGCCCCAGAAAACAGGCAATCCGCCCACAGCCGCGCGTTAGCCCAAGACTTGCAGCACCCGTCAGACGGATCAGGTTCACCGCCACTCTCGCGGATAGCGTCGGCCAAGCGCTGTCAGGATTTCATAGCCGATCGTGCCCGACATGGCCGCCAGCTCGTCAACGCCTTGCCGCTGATTAAGCAGTTCCAGCTCGGCAGGTACCTCGGCCAGATCGGTGACATCGACGGTGATCAGATCCATCGAGACGCGCCCGATCATCGGCACGGCCTGATCGCCGACCCAAAAGTTCAGCCCCTTATCCGCAAGACTGCGCGGCAAGCCATCGGCATAGCCCGCCGCCAAGGTCGCGATCCTTGAAGGGCGCGTCGCGGTCCAGGCATAGCCATAACCGACCGATTCCCCGACAGCCACATCGCGGGTCTGGATCACCGGCAGCGACAGATGCACGACCTTTTGCGCACCGATGAACGGATCGGCGCCGTACATACCGACACCGCAGCGCACGAGATCAAAATGAAAGCCCTGCCCCAGCAAAATGCCCCCTGTCGCGGCCAAAGCACGCGGCGCATCAATGCCGTCGGTCATGGCGCGAAAGGCCGCAAGCTGCGCGGCATTCGCATCGTGGTCAGGCTCATCGGCACAGGCCAGATGCGACATGATCAGCATCGGCCCTGCGGCCACAGCCTCGTCGCGAATGGCGGCCCATTCGCTTGGCTCAAAGCCAAGACGGTTCATGCCCGTATCAAGCTGGATGCCGAACGGCCCCTTTGGACGCAGAGCGCGATCGCGGAAAAACTGCGCCGGGCTGTTGAGCATGGGGATAAGCCCGCTCAGATCCTCGCCCTCCATATGGCCCGAGAGGACCAAGATACGGGCATCAGATGGAAGGATCGGGCGCAGTGCCCTGCCCTCACAAGCCATAGCGACGAAGAAATCTCTTGCCCCCGCCTCGTAAAGCGCTGGCGCAACCTGCGCGGCACCCAGCCCATAGGCGTCGGCTTTCACGACAGCACCCGGCCGGGCGGTCGGCGCCAGCGCGGCAAGTGCTTTCCAATTGGCCACAAGGGCCGAAAGTTCAATGATCAGTCCCATAATGACCGCATGTACCCCCGCCCTCGCAAGGTCAAGCACGGCATGACCGGGTTTAACTATTTTGCAATTTTGCAGCCCATCAGCCAGCTCGCGTTTGCAAATTTTCTGCTTTCTGCTTCCGAACCCGCCATTTGCACGTTAATCTTCATTCAGTCGAACGGAGGATGCGATGAAGGACATTCTGGACGAGTTGAACCAACGCCGCCGCGAGGCGCGCCTTGGCGGTGGCCAGCGCCGGATTGACGCCCAGCATGCCCGCGGCAAGCTGACGGCGCGCGAAAGGCTTGAGCTGCTGCTTGACGAAGGCAGCTTCGAAGAGTTCGACATGTTCGTCCGCCATCGCTCGACCGATTTCGGCATGGAATCCGACCGCCCCTATGGCGATGGTGTCGTGACCGGCTGGGGCACGATCAATGGCCGCATGGTCTATGTCTATAGCCAGGACTTCACCGTTTTCGGCGGCTCTCTTTCCGAGACCCACGCCAAAAAGATCTGCAAGATCATGGATATGGCGATGCAAAATGGCGCGCCGGTCATCGGCCTGAACGATTCGGGCGGGGCGCGCATCCAAGAGGGCGTCGCGTCGTTGGCCGGATATGCCGATGTCTTTCAGCGCAATGTGCTGGCCTCGGGCGTGGTGCCACAGATTTCCGTCATCATGGGCCCCTGCGCGGGTGGCGCGGTCTATTCGCCGGCGATGACGGACTTCATCTTCATGGTCAAAGACACGAGCTATATGTTCGTCACCGGCCCCGATGTCGTGAAAACCGTCACCAATGAGATCGTCACAGCCGAACAGCTGGGTGGGGCGTCGACCCATACCAAGAAGTCCTCGGTCGCGGATGGCGCCTTTGAAAACGATGTCGAGGCATTGTCGGAAATCCGCCGTCTTTTTGACTTCCTGCCGCTGAATAACCGCGAAAAAGCGCCGACCCGGCCCTTTTTTGACGACCCCAACCGCATCGAGGCCAGCCTTGATACGCTGATCCCCGACAACCCCAACCAGCCCTATGACATGAAGGAACTGATCCTGAAGGTCGCGGATGAGGGCGATTTCTATGAGATCCAAAAGGATTATGCCGGAAATATCATCACCGGCTTTATCCGCATGGAGGGCCAGACCGTCGGCGTGGTCGCAAACCAGCCGATGGTGCTGGCGGGTTGTCTGGATATCGACAGCTCGCGCAAAGCCGCCCGCTTCGTGCGTTTTTGCGATGCTTTCGAAATCCCGATCCTGACGCTGGTTGATGTGCCGGGCTTTTTGCCGGGGACCAGCCAGGAATATGGCGGTGTGATCAAACACGGCGCCAAGCTGCTGTTTGCCTATGGCGAGGCGACCGTTCCCAAGGTCACTGTCATCACCCGCAAAGCCTATGGCGGCGCATATGATGTGATGGCCTCCAAGCATCTGCGTGGGGATTTCAACTATGCCTGGCCCACCGCCGAAATCGCGGTGATGGGTGCCAAGGGCGCGGTCGAGATCCTTTATCGCAGCGAATTGGGCGATGCCGAAAAGATCGCCGCGCGGACCAAAGATTACGAAGACCGTTTCGCCAACCCGTTCGTGGCCGCTGAAAAGGGCTTTATCGATGAGGTGATCCAGCCGCGTTCGACGCGGCGGCGCGTCTGTCGGGCCTTTGCCAGCCTGCGCGGCAAAAAGCTGACCAACCCTTGGAAGAAGCACGATAACATTCCGCTGTGACGCCACTGTGACAAGCCGGTCTGCCGTTGATTACCCGATCTTGTGCCTGCTGTTTTCAGTGGGTCTGGATCTGACATCCGCAACGGCAGAGCCCGCCCCGCTGATCGATCTGCCCTCGGGCGCCCAAGTCTACCTTCAGGAAAAGCTCGAAGATAATGTCGGAGATTACGGTTTGACCCAGCGCTTTCGCTTTGTGATGCCAGATCTGTCAAAGCGCGTTCCCTCGACCGAGGGCTCGGCCACCGACTTCATCGAGGAAGATCTGCCGGAAAACGGCCAGCCCGGCTTGGCGGCGCAAAGCCCCGAGCATCAGGATATCGACACGCAAAGCATGGATGAGGGCACGGATTCCTCGGGAGATTATCTGGATGACGGCTCGGATAGCGGCATGATCGACCCTGCCGAATTCGACTTTCAACCCGTCATCACCATCCCCGGCGCCGAAGAGGCAGCGGATGCAGGTTTGGGCCTGACTTTATCCGAAGATGACGGCGAACTTTTGCCAGCCGCGCCCGATGCCCTGCTGAAAGACCCGATTCATGACGATATCGTCTGGATTTGCACGAATATCGCGTTGCCCGAAGCTCTGAAATCGGCCAAGCGACCCGAACAGATTGTGATCAGCCTTGCTGACCGGCAATCCGAGTTCGGGTCATATGACCCTGACGTCCTTCAGATTTTCGAATCCTTCTCTGTTCCGGCAGACAAGGACACATGCGAATGGAGACCATGGTGATGTCGCAACCCAGCGCCACTGATGCAGGCCTGCCACAGAGCAAGAGGCATGTTGCCCTCTCTCTGGCCGGTCCCTGTCTGGCGATCGATACGATCGCTAAGATGCCCCGTTGGAAGCATGTCGCTTCCGGTAAGAAACCGAGCAGCTGGGGTCATCAATCCCCGCGCACCAGGAGTTTTTCTCTATGTCGAAGAAACTTGTTCTCGCTCTCGCACTCGTTGGCTTTGCCGCAGCTTGCGCACCCAAAACCGAAGAAGTCATCGTTCCGGCTCCGGTCACCACTGAGCCTGTCTACAAGGGCAAGTTCGGCGCCAACTAATCTTGGCCTGCGCGGACGGCCCGTTCGTCCGCGCATTCCCGCGCCTTATGCTAAGGGTGTCTTAGCGCGCGCGTGCATGATCGCAGCCCCGATGGAGGTCGCATCATGCTGAAACACCGCGGTTTCCCCGGACGTCTTCCCTCGACCGATTTCCAGTTCACGATTCGGCGCGCCAACAAGAAAGGCGCGACCAAGCTGATCGCACGCGAACGCTTTCGTGACCGCCTGCCGCCCGACAAGCGCGCGGATGCAGGCTTTCTGGCAGCTTTGATCAACCATTTCGGTGACGAGCCCTTTGAACGGGGCAACCTGGACGGCGGCCGCCTGTCATGGCTGCTGGGCCGCGAGGTTGTGGCCGTGGGAAAGCTAAACCCCACCAGCTATGAGCAACTTCTGCGCGTCGACATGAAAAAGGCCGAAGCCAATTTTCCCGAGCTTTTCGCCGCCGAGCCGCCTGATTTCGATTGGGACGAAGAATTCGGCGATGATTGGGATGATGAGGATTTCGACGACGAGAACGCAGACGACTGATGCGCATGTCTTTGCCGAAGCTTTCATTTTCACGGCCATTTCAGTTGGCTCGCGAGGGAACTTATGCGATTGGAGAGGAATTGACTAACCATCCTCTCCGGTTCCTGATGGCATCGGCGGGACAAACAACCAGAGGCAGTCTAATATGCAGACTCGTAACTTCTTCCGTCTTTCGGCTCTTCTCGTGGTCGCTTCGACCTTGGCTGCTTGCCAGCCGGGCCAGCAGATCAGCCCGAACGTCCGCAACGCGGCCATCGGGGCCGGCGCTGGCGCAGTTGCTGCAAAAGCCTTCGACGGCAACGCAACCAAAGGCGCACTTGCTGGTGCGGCTCTTGGCGCGCTCTGCAACGACGCAGGCGTCTGCTCGGGCTACTGATACTTCCTATCAGTCTGAAAAAATCAGCGCCGTCTCCGCTTTTGCGGGGGCGGCGTTTTCTATTTCAACGCCGCAGTTTCGGCCCCATCCTCGAGTCGCACATGTTTAAGAAGATCCTGATCGCCAACCGTGGCGAGATCGCCTGCCGCGTCATCAAGACCGCCCGCAAGATGGGGATTGCGACCGTGGCCGTATATTCTGACGCGGATCGCAATGCGCTGCATGTGCGGATGGCTGATGAGGCGGTGCATATCGGGCCCTCGCCCGCCAACCAGTCCTATATCGTCATTGACAAGATCATGGAGGCCGTGCGCCAGACCGGCGCCGAAGCGGTCCATCCCGGTTATGGGTTTCTGTCCGAAAACCGCAAATTTGCCGAAGCCCTAGAAGCTGCCGGCGTTGCCTTTATCGGGCCGCCCTCTTCTGCGATCGAGGCGATGGGCGACAAGATCACCTCGAAAAAGATCGCGCAAGAGGCAGGCGTCTCGACGGTGCCGGGCTATATGGGCCTGATCGCCGATGCCGAAGAAGCCGTGAAGATTGCCCAGCAGGTCGGCTATCCGGTGATGATCAAGGCAAGCGCGGGCGGTGGTGGCAAAGGCATGCGCATTGCCTGGAACGATCAAGAGGCGCGCGAGGGCTTTGAATCTTCGCGCAATGAAGCCGCCAACAGCTTTGGCGATGACCGCATCTTTATCGAGAAATTCGTCACCCAGCCACGCCATATCGAAATTCAGGTTCTTGCCGATAAACAGGGCAATTGCGTCTATCTGCACGAGCGCGAATGCTCGATCCAGCGCCGCAACCAAAAGGTCATCGAAGAGGCCCCCTCGCCCTTCCTTGACCCCGCCACGCGCAAAGCAATGGGCGAGCAATCCGTCGCTTTGGCGAAAGCCGTAGGCTATACCTCGGCTGGCACGGTTGAGTTCATCGTGGATGCCGAGCGGAATTTCTACTTTCTGGAAATGAACACGCGCCTTCAGGTCGAGCATCCGGTCACCGAGCTGATCACAGGTGTCGATCTGGTCGAGCAGATGATCCGCGTCGCCGATGACCAGCCCTTGCCCTTCACGCAAGAGGATCTGACGATCAACGGCTGGGCGATTGAAAGCCGTCTATATGCCGAAGATCCTTATCGCAATTTCCTGCCCTCGATCGGGCGGCTGACCCGCTATCGCCCGCCAGCCGAGGTGGCGGCAGGGCCGCTGAAGGCCTCGGGCAATTGGGTTAACGCCAGCGAGGGTCAGGACAGCCCGGTTGCCGTGCGCAATGATACCGGCGTCTTTGAGGGCGGCGAGATCAGCATGTTCTATGACCCGATGATCGCCAAGCTGTGCACATGGGCGCCAACGCGCGCCGAGGCGGTCGATGCGATGCGTCAGGCGCTTGACGAGTTCGAGGTCGAGGGCATTGGCCACAACCTGCCCTTCCTTTCGGCTGTGATGGACCATCCCCGTTTCACTTCCGGCAATATTTCCACCGCCTTTATCGCCGAGGAATATCCCGAGGGCTTTCTTGGCGCGACGCTGTCTGCTGCCGAGATCGAGCGCGTGGCCGCGGCGGCCGCAGCCATGTTCCGGGTCGCCGAGATCCGGCGGGCGCGCATCTCGGGGCGGCTCGACAATCACGAACGCCATGTCGGTGAGCATTGGGTCGCCACCCTTGCGGGACAGGAAATCCCCGTGCGCATCACGGCCGACAAAGCCGGCGCGACGGTTCAAATCCAGGACCGCAAGCTGCGCGTCGAAAGCGATTGGTTGCCGGGGCAGTCTCTTGCCCATGTCAACGTCGATGGCACGCCTTTGGTCATGAAGGTCGAACGCGCCAGCTCGGGCTTTCGGCTGCGGCTGCGCGGGGCTGATCTGATTACCCATATCCGCCGCCCGCGTGCCGCAGAACTGGCGCGTTTGATGCCGGAAAAGATGCCGCCCGACACTTCGAAATTCCTGCTGTGCCCGATGCCGGGGCTGGTCGTGAAGATCAATGTGGTCGCGGGCGACGAGGTCCAGGAAGGCCAGGCATTGGCCACGGTCGAGGCCATGAAAATGGAGAACATCCTGCGCGCCGAGCGGCGGGCCGTGGTGAAATCCGTCAATGCTGCGCCGGGTGAAAGCCTGAAGGTCGATGATGTGATCATCGAATTCGAGTAAGCCCATCATGCCCGCCCCCAACCGCATCGCACCCAGCCCCTTCCTGCCCTTTTGCAGGGCATGGGCCGTGTCGATGCGGGCTTTAGGGGGCAAGCCGCCAATCAGGAAGGGGACGGTCGATGCCCTCGCCCATTGATGAATGGATCAACCCTGCGGTTCAGGGCGCGCTCGTCGCGGCCTGTGTCGCGATGGGCGGCTGGATCTATAATGGGCGACAAAACCGGCGCATTGCCGCGCAATTGCGTGGCGAAAGGGTCGATGATTTACAGCGCGCTATTCTGGCCGAGATTCGTGCCCATGTCGTCGCGCTGGAAAACCAGCAGCTCTCCTTCGAGGCCAGCGTCGAGATCGTCGAGCGGGTGCGGCGCGGAGGCTATATCCCCTCGATCCCCAGCGAGGCCAATGACCGCATTTTTCGCGCCGTCATCGCCGAGATCCACGTCTTGCCAGCCGCCGTCATTGACCCTGTCGTGATCTATTACCGGCTGCTGGCAATCATGGCCTCATTGGCAAGTGATGTGCAGACGCTTGCCCGCAAAGACGCGGAACGCGCAGCGCAAATGATGGCGGATTATCTGGCGTTAAGTGATGAGGCGCTTGAGGCAGGCCGCTATGCCATGATCCTGCTGTCGGCCCAGCTGGATGGCGGCGACGCAGCGATTGCGGCATTGATGGATAATGCCGCACAAGCGGAACAGGCGCAGATCACCGCAACCCTGCCCAACGAGCTAAAAGATCTGCGCGAGCGCCTTAATAGGCGATCTTCGGACCGGAGCGGCCTTTGATGGGGCGCAAACCGATCGCATTGGTGATTTCATTGGCGGTGCGGGCTTTCGCCAGCCGCTCGACCAGTTTTTCGGTCGCCGAGGCCGGTCTGGCGCGCCCGGCCTTGGGCATCGCGCCATCAGCCGGGGCCGCAGCACGCAGGTCGGTCTTGGGCGAGATCATCGACTTGGGCATTTTCGGCTCCTTTCAGGGCAGCAAAACCTGCTCCTTCATGAACAAGGTAGTGCGCCTTTGGGCTTCGCGCAATATGTTGCGCTGCAACAAGGTTAAATGCAGCCTGCCCTATGGAACCAGCGCCGCGCCTCCGATCTCTTGCCGGCGCAGCGGGGTCTTGTCGATGGCACGGGTGATTTCGCGCACCGACCAGGGCGCGGGCTTGCGCTGTTTGACCTGGCCGTCCTTATCGACCAGAACCAGCGAAAACCCCTCGGGGCGCAGGCTGCGCCGCCAGGCCGAATTGGCAGCAGGATCGGCATCGGCGATCACCACGACATCGCGCGTCAACAGCGGTGCGGGGTCGCGGGTCAGCATTTTGAGCTGGTCGATGAAGGCGGGATCTTGTTGCGAATCCGCAAAGACCACCACTGGGCGCGCCTTCCACAGATATGCACCCGGTTCGACCTCGCTGGCATCAAGGATTTCGATTTCGCCCGCGCTAAGCGGCGCGTCGACGGGATCGCTGGCACTGTCCTCGCCAATGGTCGTGCGCACGAAACCCGTGCCGCGACCGTCATTCGCCGGCCGGTCGCCCATCGCGGCCCCCAGCGGGACCGCACAAAACAGAATCAATCGACTGAACTTCATCACCGCCTCGTTTCCCCCTTCATATAGGGGCGATGTCGGCAGGGGAAAGGATGCAACATGACCGAGAATGCGAAACCCTCGTTGGAGGACTGGCGCAAGCTGGCCAGCAAAGAGCTGAAAGGCGCCGATCCCGCCACACTTGACTGGCAGACCTTAGAGGGGATTACGGTCAAACCGCTTTATACCGAAGAGGACGTCCAGGGCTTGCCCCATCTGCAAGGATTGCCGGGTATTGCCCCTTTCACCCGCGGACCTCGCGCCACGATGTATGCCGGTCGCCCATGGACGATCCGCCAATATGCGGGCTTTTCGACGGCCGAGGAATCCAACGCCTTTTACCGAAAGGCATTGGCCGCGGGTCAGCAGGGTGTCTCGGTCGCCTTCGACCTTGCAACCCATCGCGGCTATGACAGCGACCATCCCCGTGTCGAAGGGGATGTCGGCAAAGCTGGCGTCGCGATCGATTCGGTCGAGGATATGAAGATCCTGTTCGATGGCATCCCGCTGGACAAAGTATCTGTCTCGATGACGATGAACGGCGCGGTGATCCCGATTTTGGCGAATTTCATCGTCACAGGTGAAGAACAGGGCCATTCGCGCGCGGTGCTGTCGGGCACGATCCAGAATGACATCCTCAAGGAGTTCATGGTTCGCAACACCTATATTTATCCGCCCGAACCCTCGATGCGCATCATCGCGGATATTATCGAATATACCGCCAATGAGATGCCCAAGTTCAACTCGATCTCGATTTCCGGCTATCACATGCAGGAAGCGGGTGCGAACCTGGTACAAGAGCTGGCCTATACTTTGGCCGATGGACGCGAATATGTCCGAGCCGCGCTGAATGCGGGAATGGATGTCGATGCTTTCGCAGGAAGGCTGTCGTTCTTTTTCGCGATCGGGATGAATATCTTCATGGAGGCCGCCAAGCTGCGTGCCGCGCGGTTCCTGTGGCACCGCATCATGACCGAGTTTCAGCCGAAAAAGCCGGGCTCACTGATGCTGCGCACGCATTGCCAGACCTCGGGGGTCAGCCTGCAAGAGCAAGATCCCTATAACAACGTCGTACGCACCGCCTATGAGGCAATGGCTGCGGCACTTGGCGGAACCCAATCGCTTCATACCAATGCGCTGGATGAGGCAATCGCCCTTCCCACCGATTTCAGCGCACGTATCGCGCGCAACACCCAGCTGATCTTGCAAGAGGAAACCGGCATCACCCATGTCGTCGATCCTTTGGCGGGGTCTTACTATGTCGAAAGCCTGACGGCCGAATTGATCGAAAAGGCCTGGGCCTTGATCGAAGAGGTCGAGGCCATGGGGGGGATGACCAAGGCAGTGGCCTCGGGGATGCCAAAGCTGCGCATCGAGGAAACCGCAGCGCGCCGTCAGGCGATGATCGACCGTGGCGAAGAGGTCATCGTCGGCGTCAACAAATACCGCCTGGCGCAGGAAGATGCGATCGACATCCTGGATATCGACAACGTCAAAGTGCGCGACAACCAGATCGCGCGGCTGCAACAGATCCGTGCCAGCCGCGACGAGCAGGCCTGTCAGGCCTCACTGGCCGAATTGGGCCGCCGCGCACGCGCGGGCGGAAATCTGTTGGAAGCAGCGGTCGAGGCAGCCCGCGCAAGGGCCACAGTCGGAGAAATCAGCATGGCCATGGAAGATGAATTCGGCCGCCACCGTGCCGAGGTGAAAACCTTGGCCGGGGTCTATGGCGCCGCATATGAAGGCGATGCCGATTTCGCGCAGATCCAAAAAGACGTCGAAGCCTTTGCCGAGGAAGAGGGCCGCCGCCCGCGGATGCTTGTGGTCAAAATGGGTCAGGACGGTCATGACCGGGGCGCAAAAGTCATTGCCACCGCCTTTGCAGATATCGGCTTTGACGTCGATGTCGGCCCGCTTTTTCAAACCCCTGAAGAAGCGGCACAGGACGCGATCGACAATGACGTTCATGTCGTGGGCATCTCGTCACAGGCCGCCGGCCACAAGACCCTTGCCCCCAAGCTGATCGCCGCGCTGAAAGATCAGGGCGCCGAGGAGATCCTGGTCATCTGCGGCGGCGTCATTCCGCAGCAGGATTACGATTTCCTGAAAAATGCGGGTGTGAAGGCGATTTTCGGACCGGGGACGAATATTCCAAGCGCCGCGCGCGATATCCTGGAACTGATCCGGGCGTCGCGAAAGCGCTGAGATATGGCCGGGGCCGCGCTGAAGCTGGCCCCGGCATTTTTTAGGATTTGAGTTTGGGTATTTGGGTGATGAAGAAAGCGCCTGTGCGCTGAGAAGGCTGCTGGGAGTTGATTTCAGGGATCCGCGCTTGAAGCGGATTTGGCAGGGCTTTGCCGGGAAGGTCGCTGATTGCCCAGAGGGCGGCTTGTCTCTGCGCTGACGCTGTGAAAGACTCGCGCCTAAAGAGGCGAGGTCCCGATGAGTGACGAGGTAAGTGACGGCCGCAATGGTCAGGTCAAGCAGATCATCTGCATCAAATGGGGCGACAAGTTCGGCCCGGAATTCGTCAATCGCCTTCACGGGATGATCTCGCGAAATATCACGCCGCCGTTCCGGCTGTTTTGCTTTACGGATAACGGTGAGGGGCTGCATCCTGATGTCGCTGTGCGCCCTTTGCCCGAGTTCTCTTATGAGGCGCCGGTCAAGACCAAGGGAAAGTGGCCCAAGTCCCGCCTATGGGGCGATTTGGGGGATGTTCGGGGCGTCGTGCTTTTCCTGGATCTTGACGTGATCATCACCGACAGCATTGACGATTTCTTTAGCTATGGCGATCCGGATGATACGGTTTTGGGGCTGAACCCCAATACGCCGTTTGAAAAGATGGGGCAGACATCGGTTTATCGGATGCGCGTGGGCAAGCTGAAGCCCTTGCAGGATATTTTCCGCGCCGATCCGCAGGGGGCGGCGGATAAATACAAATATGAACAGCGCTTCGTCACCCGCAATGCGCCCGGTGGGGTCAAGTTCTGGCCCAAAGGCTGGCTAGCACATTTTCGCATGCAATGCGTGCCGAACTTTCCTTTGAACTATTTCCGCGAGGCCAAGATCCCGGACCGCACCAAGATCGTGATCTTTCCGGGCAACCTGAACCCGCCCGATGCGATTGCGGGGCGCTGGGACGAGGCCGATGAGGCGCGGGCGCCGCTGGATCATCTGCGCGCGGCCTTTGACGGGCGCCGCCGTGAGAGTTTGAGCAAGCATTTGCGCCATTATCTGCGCCCGGTCAGCTGGGTCG
>NZ_DALZMB010000059.1:0-25293 GCF_032007265.1 Paracoccus sp. (in: a-proteobacteria)
TTTGGGCTGGCCTTTACCGTCAAAAGCTTTCTTGCCGTGGCGCTGCTCTCGGTCTTGGTGGCGACCCTGCCCCGTTACATCAGCTTTGCCCATCTTGATCCGCTGATCGGGGCATTGCTCTTCGGCTTCTTGACCGGTTCGGCACTTTTGGCGCTGTTTCGCCATGGCGCCTCACTGGGTGGAGTTGGGATTGTCGGGCTTTATCTTCAGGACAAGACAGGCTTTCGCGCCGGTTGGACGCAGCTGATCTTTGATGCCTGCTTGTTCATCTGGGCCTTCGCCATCCGGGATTGGCAGACGGTGGCCTGGTCGTTTTTGGGCGCATTGGTGGTCAATCTGGTCATTGCGATCAACCACCGCCGCGACCGCTATATCGCTTAAGCGGCCACGCCAAGCGCGCGCTTGACGTTAGCCGTCCAGCCCAAAAGCCTCAAATCGCCCGCTGCAATTGCCGGGCGCTTGATCAACGAGGGCTTGGCTTCCAGCATCTCGACCGGCGTTTTCGCGCGCTCGTCCTCTTTCATGCCGCGCCAGGTCAAACTGGCACGATTAACCAGCTTTTCACCAAACTGCTCATAAAGATCCGCCCATTCGGCAATGGTCAAGGGTGAGGTTTTGACATCGCGAAAGGTGATGGTCCAACCAGCAGCCTCAAGCTCGGCCTGGGCTTTTACACAGGTCGAACAATGGGCAAGACCATAGATTTCAAGGTTCTTCGTCATCTCGGCTCCTTGGATATGCTATCAAGCTTGTGCCAAGCCCTGCCCCCGAAGTCGAGAGCGGGTCAATGCCCGCCCTTGCCATCCTCATCATGAATGCGGGCTTTGATGCGGCGCATCGTGAACCAGACAACCAGCACGACAAGCGGTGTCAGGCAGGCGATCAGCAAAGCCTTTTCGATACCAAGACGCTCGGCCACCGGGTAAAGCGCATAGCCAAGCAAACCGACGGCATAATAGCTGATCGCGAAAACCGACAGACCCTCGACCGTGTGCTGCAGCCGCAGATGCAAATCCGCACGGCGGTCCATGCGGCGCATGACCTCTTGGTTTTGGGCACTGCGCTGAACATCGACGCGGGTGCGCAATAATTCACCCGCGCGTTCGGTGCGGTCGAGCATTGCTTTCAAGCGCATCTCGGCCGATTTCGCGGTGCGCATCGCCGGGTGATAGCGGCGACGCATGAATTCGCTAAGCATCTGGCGCCCGTGAAAGCGGGTCTCTCGCAGGACCGCAATCCGGTCCATCACGATTGCCTCATAGGCCGCCGTCGCGCCAAAGCGGAAGGAATGCTGTGTCGCTGCCGCCTCAAGCCGCGCGGACACTGACAAAAGATCTTGCAAAGTTGCCTCGGGTGAGCGGCTATCGTCGCTCATGCCTTCGACGATATCGGTCAGCCGGGGATCCAGCGCATTCAGTTGTTGGGTCAAATCCCGGGCCCGGCCAAGGCCCAGCATCGACATCGCGCGATAGGTCTCGAGCTCGAATATCCGCTGAACCGTGCGACCAATCCGGCCCGGCCCGACACCGGGGCGAACGAAAATCGCAAAGCGCATCAGACCCGCTGGATCAATCCGAAAATCGCCCGCGACAATCGCCGATTCGTCCAGCACCCAAACTGCCGTCATCGAATCGCGCGCAAACCACTCATCAAGCCGAGGCATGATATCGTCGGGATTTTCGGGCAAAGTATCGATCTGGATCATCACCGCAACCAGCCTTTTGCCAGGCGCGGCGCGCTGCCAGTCCTTGGGAAAGACCTCGGCTGCGGCCGGATCAAAGGGGCGCTGCGGCAGACCGGGCGCGAAGGCCGCATAGGTCACGAATTCAGTATGGCTTTCCCAGCGCAATTCCGAACGGCCAAGCTGGGTTGCAAAATGCCCAAGCGAAGTATCCGGTCGGGGTGCCCCGTGACGTCGACACAGGTCCGCCAGATGGGCCGCATCCCGGTTGTGATCACGATTTGCCGCATCTCGCGGCTCTTTGAATGCCAAGAAAACGGCCGTACAGGGCGCTGTCAGGCGCGGCGAGGGCCGGGCATGCAGTTCATTGACAAGATTATAACGCTGCGGGTGTTCGTCTGCGGGTTCCATGCCGCGACGTTAGCCTTTTGTCAGGACAGAGAAAAACCCAAAAAGCATCGCCCAAGGCCAAAGCCTCAAGGAATTTGAAGCCACGATCAGGAATTCGTGAAAGGGCTAGCATTGCATGCCAAGATTAGCCAAGGCAAATTGGTCAAAACAAGGGATAGTGGTTCAGAACATGCCAGTCACGCGCAGAATGCTTTTCGCCGGGGCCGCTTTGGCTGCCCTGACGGCCTGTACCGGGCCAAGCAAGTTCAAAAGTTACAGTGGCCCCCCCGTCACCTCGATCATCGTGAACAAATCCGCGCGCCAGATGATGCTGTTAAGCGGCAATAAGGCGATCAAGGTTTATAATATCGGCCTTGGCACGGTCCCGATCGGGCATAAAAACTTTGAGGGCGACGGCCGCACCCCCGAGGGGCTTTACTATATTGACCGCCGCAATCCCGACAGCCGCTATCACCTGTCGGTCGGCGTCTCATATCCCAATGATCAAGACCGCGCCTTTGCGCTTGCTTCGGGCCAAAGCCCGGGCGGCGATATTTTTATCCACGGTCAAGGCCCCGAGGGGCGCAGCCTGTCGAAACTGCGCCGTGACTGGACGGTCGGCTGCATCGCCGTCACTGATGAAGAGGTCGAGGATATCTATGCCATGGTTCAGGATGGCACCCCTATTTATATCTATCCCTGATCGCTTAGAATTCAGGCCTGCTCGGCGGGGACCAACCCCGCCACTGCAGCTTCAGCCCGCACTTTTCAAGCATTTTGGAAAAACTGCAATTCTGTGACATTTCATCCCATTGATGGCTTGCAGTCGGTTCAAAGCTTGGCTAGATACTGCCGCAGAAGTTGGGGCGTGGCCAAGTGGTAAGGCATCGGTTTTTGGTACCGTGTACCGTAGGTTCGAATCCTACCGCCCCAGCCAATTTTCTTTGACAATTCAGATCGTTTGCAGCTTGATCTGGCTTCCGTGTCTTGTCGCGGAATACCAAGGCCCTTCTTCGCTGGCCTCTGAGCTTTAAGTTGGCTTCGCACGCCGATGGTGGGGATGCTGGGCCTTGTTTTCAAAGGCCCAAGCTTACTGCCTTTTGCGGGACCGCAGATCAGTGCGCCCCGCTTGAATTTAACCAAGCAAGGGCATCTCGCTTTGGACGTGACGGGCGACCAGTCTGCGCCCCGAACTGCCGCGCAGCAACAAACGGGCGGGCACTGGCTGAACGACATCCAAACATTCTGGGAATATTTCCAGGATTTCGCGCAGCGCCTTGGCACCGATGATGCGCATCGCCTCGACCCCGGTAAAAAGCGACTCGGCCTCTGCCCCGTTTGCGTAAACGATGTGATGGCTATCGAAAAGGAAGTGAACATAAGTCACTTCTGCGCCGTCAGCAGAAATTTCGACGCCGTCTAGCCCAAGCAGCTCGCAAGCGGCAACCAAGACTTCCTTTGCGCCAAACATGCGCTGTGCAATCGCCGAGCGAACAAGAATGCGGTGTTGCGGCGAGACCATCAAATCTGCATCGGGAACCCCTGCCCCCAACGCGCCGGCACGGATGCGAATGGGACGAAGATGCGGCTTTTGCGCCAAATCCGCGCCTGAAAAATGGCGGCTTGCCAGCCACCGCACGGGTTGGAACGACGCGTCTTGGGTGCGAACCAGATCGCCGACCTTCAGGTTGCCGGCTTTGACCCGGCCTTGATCCGTGTCGATCATGGCTTCTGAACCAAAGCAGATCGTGTCGATATTGTCGTTCAGATCGACATCTGACCACGGAATCGAGGTGATCGGTGTCAACGAATTGATGGTCAACGATGCCGCAGTGCCCTGAGCTTGCACTTGGGGCGGAAGGAATGGCAGATCATAGTTTAACGGCAATTCTTGGTCGATCGGCAGCCAAACCGTTAAGGTTTTACTTGGATCGGTCGTATCGGCCAGCTGAACAATATAGCTGAAAGTGCCGTTCACCGTCACCCCGGTGTTCATCGAGCTCCAAAGCAGATTGGCACTGTAGATTTCTGTGACGGCATAACTCGCGCCCTGCCAGTGCATCACATCCGCAACGCTGATCTGTTGCGGGTCAGCAAGATCGATCTGGACGTTGTCCTGCATCTTGCCAAAAAAAGAAGAGCCTTCACTGCCCAGTGGCGTGATGACATCACCTGCGGCAGGGACGCCGCCAAATAGTCGAGTTACATCGTTGAGATTTGCCATATCGTTCACCGGATGAGCTGTATTGCACAACTTGTCCGTCTATTTGTGGCATTTGTCTATGATATTAAAAGGGATGTCGCGCCCCAACTCATTTCGCTTCATGAATAGAGTTCCGGCCAAATGCTGGCCGCACGCTTTGGCGCTGTTTCAGGCACCCGCCCCGTCATGAACCGCGCGCCCACCACGACGTTCTGCCGATGGACCTAAAGGTAATTTTGCCCAAAATAGCGGACGATATATAATATTTCTGCAAAATCAGAGCGCAGTTTTCTGTCGTTTTTATCTTTATGTTGCTTAACGGCTGGTCTATCACCGCTAGCGCTTACGCAGATTTCTGACGACTCTGGGCAAAAGGAGAACATTTTGACAATTCTCGACGACAAGCTCGAACCAATATTCGACGAGGTCGTGCGGCGAAACGCCGGCGAGCCGGAGTTCCATCAGGCCGTCCGAGAGGTGCTGGAAAGCCTTGGCCGCGTGGTCGCCAAGCGTCCCGATTATCTTGAAGATGCGCTGATCGAGCGCATTTGCGAACCCGAGCGTCAAATCATTTTCCGCGTGCCGTGGAGCGATGACAAAGGCAAAGTCCACATCAACCGTGGCTTCCGCGTTCAGTTTTCCTCGGCCATGGGCCCCTATAAAGGTGGCCTGCGCTTTCACCCTTCGGTGAATGTCGGGATCATCAAATTCCTTGGCTTTGAGCAGATCTTCAAAAACGCTTTGACCGGTTTGCCGATCGGCGGAGCCAAAGGCGGCTCGGATTTCGATCCCAAGGGCCGTTCCGATGCCGAAGTCATGCGCTTTTGCCAAAGCTTCATGTCCGAGCTCTATCGCCATCTGGGCGAATACACCGACGTGCCTGCGGGCGATATCGGCGTGGGTGCGCGCGAGATTGGCTATATGTTCGGCCAGTACAAGCGCCTGACGAACCGTTACGAGGCGGGCGTGCTTACCGGCAAAGGCCTGTTCTATGGCGGCTCTCTTGCCCGCAAGGAAGCCACCGGCTACGGCAATACCTATTTCACCCGCGCCATGTTGCAAACCGGCGGCACGGACTTTGACGGCAAGACCGTCGTGGTTTCGGGATCGGGCAATGTCGCCGTCTATACGATTGAAAAGGTTCAGTCTTTCGGCGGGAAAGTCATCGCCTGCTCGGATAGCTCGGGCTATATCGTCGACGAAAACGGCATTGATCTTGCGCTTGTCAAAGAGATCAAGGAAGTGCGCCGCGGCCGGATTTCTGAATATGCGCGCATCAAGGGCGAAGGCAAAGGCGTTTACTTTGTGAAAGCCAGCGATGGCTCGATCTGGGATGTGCCTTGCGAAGTTGCCATGCCCTCGGCCACTCAGAATGAGCTGACCGGCAAGGACGCCAAGAAATTGGTGAAGAACGGTGTTCTGGCCGTTGGTGAGGGCGCGAACATGCCATGCACCCCCGAGGCAATCCGTATTTTCCAGCAAAACAACGTCAAATTCGGTCCCGGCAAAGCCGCGAACGCTGGCGGGGTTGCCACCTCGGCGCTGGAAATGCAGCAAAACGCATCGCGTGACAAATGGACCTTTGAAAAGACCGAGGCTCGTCTGGCCACGATCATGCGTGACATCCACGACAGCTGCTATTCAACGGCTGACGAATTCGGCGCGCCGGGCGATTATGTCATCGGCGCCAATATCGCGGGCTTTATCCGCGTAGCCGAACCGATGCGCGCCTTCGGTATCATCTGATCAAAAAGGGGCCGGAATATCCGGCCCCTTTTTTTCGAATAGTTCCTGCCAGATTTAGGTCTTATCTGGACCGTAGCTTTCGACCCAATCGATCAGACGTGGCAAAGATTTCGTTTTGAAATCATAGCCGTCAATAATGGTTTTACGCGCAGCAACACCCATCGCCACCAGTTTTGGGTCATTTTCAAGCGCCCGGATCAGGGCCTGAACCAACCCCTCACGGTCAAAGTAATCGACCAGGCGCCCATTCTCACCATCTTTGATCAGCTCGCGGACCGGCGCAGTATCAGAAGCCACGATTTGGCAGGCGGCGGCCATCGCCTCGGTCAGGGACCAGCTAAGCACGAAGGGGATGGTCAGATAGCAATGGACCCGCGCGACCTGCAAAAGGCTAAGGTAGCGCGAATAGGGCACGCGCCCCAGAAAATGGATGCGTGACAGATCCAACTGGCCGTCAAGCTCACCAAGTATCTTGTCTTTCCAGCTGCCCCCCCCTTCGGGCGGCGAGCCATAGCTGACCCCGTCCCCCCCGATCAGCACCACCTGTGCATTCGGGCGCGCGCGCATGACGGCTGGCAAAGCACGCATGAATTGTAAAAAGCCCCGATAAGGTTCAAGCGAGCGCGACACAAAGCTGATCACCTCGTCGCCTGCGCGCAAAACCTGGCCATTGGCAAGTGTCAGCGTCGCATCGGGGTTTGGGCGCACCATCTCCGTGTCGATACCGTCGTGAATGACTGTCAACTTGCTGCGCAACTCGGGCGGAAAGGTTTCGGCCTGATAGACGGTGGGCGAGAGCCCCGCATCAGCCTGCACCAGGCCTTGGATCAGATGGGCTGAACGCGCCACGGTCGAGACCCGCGATTCCAACGTGCCCGAGCTGATTTCCGGATCAAAGCCAACATCATGGCCGCGGGTCTGATACATCAGTTCGGCATAAACAAGCAGCCGCGCCTCGGGCCAGATCTCTTGTAAAAACAAGGTCTCGCCCCAACCTGAATGGCCAAAAATCACATCAGGAATATAATTGTGCCGCTCGCGCAGCAGGCGGCAGGCGCGCGCAACCATCCAGCCCCGCTCGGCATGGTCGCAATAGGTGCGGCCAAGCCCCGCCAGTTTGCGATCAATTTTCTCGGGGGTTTTATAGCGCAGCATCTGCACCGTCGAGCGACGCTTGTTGTTCTCATCCGTCAGCGCCAAAATCTCGTCCCCGCGCTTTGCCAAGGCTGGCGCAAGGTTCAAAAACTGGCCGGGAAAGTTCTGATGGATGAAAAGGATCTTCATGTGGCGCGGTCCCGGAATGCCGCAGCCAGCAAGGCGCGGGTATAGTCAGCCTGTGGTGCGGTGAATATCTGTTCGGATGGGCCCTGCTCGACCACCTCGCCCGCGCGCATCACCATGATCTGATGGGCCATGGCGCGCACTACGCGCAGATCGTGGCTGATGAACAGAAAAGCCAGACCATGTTTGCGCTGCAAGCGGCGTAGCAGCTCGACGATCTGGACCTGCACTGTCATATCCAGCGCCGAGGTCGGCTCGTCCAAAACCACCACCTTCGGCCGCAAAATCATCGCCCTTGCAATCGCGATACGTTGGCGCTGTCCGCCCGAAAACTCATGCGGATAGCGCGACATCGCCTCGGGCGGCAAGCCGACCTCGTTTAGGATTTCGGCCACCATCTCGCGACGATTTCGCCCCGGATCGACCCCGTGGACACCCAGCCCTTCGGCGATGATCTGCTCGACCGTCATCCGGGGGGACAGGCTGCCGAAAGGGTCTTGGAAAACGATCTGCAAATCTCGGCGCAGGCGACGCAGCGGCTGGCCGGACCACGTGCTGATGTCCTGCCCCATGTAAAGGATCGGTCCCTCGCTGTGGATCAGCCGCATAATCGCCAGTGCCAGCGTTGTCTTGCCCGAACCGGATTCGCCCACGATCCCAAGCGTTTCTCCGGCATGAACCTGTAAGCTGGCCCCATTGACCGCCTTGTTATGGCCCACAACGCGACGCAGCAGGCCGCGTTTGATCGGAAACCAGACCTTGAGGTCACGCGTGGCAACATATTCTTCGGCGTCTGTCGCCAAAGGCTCGGCCCGGCCCTGCGGTTCGGCCGCCAATAGCTTTCGGGTGTATTCATGCTGAGGGTTTGCAAAAACCTGCTCTGCCGGGCCCTCTTCAACGATCTCGCCGTCTTTCATGACGCAAACACGGTCCGCAATCCGGCGCACCAGCCCCAGATCATGGCTGATGAAGAGCATCGACAGCCCCTCGCTGCGCTTTAGCTCGGCCAAAAGATCCATGATCTGGGCCTGAATGGTCACGTCAAGCGCGGTTGTCGGCTCATCCGCGATCAAAAGCTCGGGGCCATTCGCCAACGCCATCGCAATCATGATCCGCTGACGCTGACCGCCCGAAAATTGGTGGGGATAATCGTCCAGCCGGCTTTCCGCGTCGCGAATACCGACTTTGTTCAGCAGCTCGATGATCCGCGCCCGCGCCGATTTTCCTTTCAACCCTTGATGCAAAGTCAGGCTTTCACCCAATTGCCGCTCAAGGGTTTGCAGCGGGTTCAGCGAGGTCATCGGCTCTTGAAAGATAAAGCTGATGTCATTGCCACGAACACGGCGCAATTCGGCATCGGATGCGCCGATCAGTTCGTGGCCGTCATAGGTCACGCTTCCCTCGACCATGGCCGCATCGCCCAAAAGACGAACCGTGCTGAGCGCCGTCACGGACTTACCCGAGCCGGATTCCCCGACCAATGCCACGGTTTCGCCTTTACCAACCGCAAAACTAACCCCTTTGACCGCGGGAATAACCTTCCCGTCCTGACGAAAGCTGATGCGCAGGTTGGTGACCTGAAGAACTGCGCTCATTTGAAGGTCTTTCTTGGATCAAAGGCATCGCGCACGCCTTCAAAAATGAAGACCAGAAGCGACAGCATAATGGCAAAAGTAAAAAATGCGGTAAACGCCAGCCAGGGTGCTTGAAGATTTTGCTTGGCCTGAAGCGCCAGCTCACCCAAAGAAGGCGCCGAGGCAGGCAGGCCATAGCCAAGATAATCCAGCGCCGCGAGGCCGGAAATCGTACCGGTCACGACAAAGGGCAGCATCGTCAACGTGGCGACCATCGCATTGGGCAGGATATGGCGGAACATGATCACCCGGTCACTGACGCCAAGGGCACGTGCGGCGCGCACATATTCAAAGTTGCGCGCGCGCAGAAACTCGGCACGTACGACGCCGACCAGCGCGGGCCAACTGAACAGGACCGTCAGGAAGACCAAAAGCGAGAAGCTTCGGCCAAGGATCGCGAACATGATGATAATCACGTAAAGTGAAGGGGTTGACGACCATATTTCAAGAAACCTCTGAAACATCAGATCGGTCTTTCCACCGAAATATCCTTGGATCGCTCCGGCAGAGATTCCGATAACCGAGGCAATCGTCGTCACGACCAGCGTGAAGATGATCGACAGACGAAACCCGTAAATCACCCGTGCCAGAACATCGCGTGCAGTGTCGTCAGTGCCAAGCCAATGATGGGCATCTGGCGCACTAGGAGCAGTCCCCACATTGTTGATTGTGGTATAGTTATAGGGAATGAGCGGCCACAGCATCCACCCCTTCTCGATCGGCTCGCCCGCAACCTTTCCGGTTTTGGCTTCGGCAACAACGGCTTCTGGGTCGTCCCAGCATTCCTCGCGCCCGCCCGTCACGATCAGGCATTGCACGCCGGGATCCGTGTAGATCGCCTCGGTGCCAAAGTCGCCGCCAAAGGTTTTCTCGGCATAGAATTTATAGACGGGCACATAAAGGCTGCCGCGATAGCTGACGAGGATGGGCTTGTCGTTCGCGATCAGCTCGGCGAATAGCGACAGAACGAACAGCGTCGTAAAGATGATCAGCGACCAGAAGGCACGCGAGTTGCGGCGAAAGTTGCGCAGGCGCCGACGGTTGAGTTCGGAAATCGCCATCAGCCGGCCCTTTTGTCAAAATCAATACGGGGATCGACCAGCACATAGGTCAGATCCGACAGGATGCCGACCACCAAGCCGATCAGGCCAAAGACGAAAAGCGTGCCAAAAATCACGGGATAGTCGCGCTGCACCGCCGCCTCAAAGCCCAGGCGCCCCAGCCCATCCAGCGAAAAGATTGTCTCGATCAGGATCGAAGAGCCAAAAAAGACGCTAAGGAACAAGGCGGGGAAACCCGCGATCACGATCAGCATCGCATTGCGAAAGACATGGCCATAAAGCACGCGCCTTTCGGTCAGGCCTTTGGCGCGCGCGGTCATGACATATTGCTTGTTGATCTCATCGAGAAAGCTGTTCTTGGTCAAAAGCGTCAGCGTGGCAAAGCTTGAGATCGTGGTAGCAATGACGGGCAATGTGATGTGCCACAGATAGTCTTTGATTTTACCGAGCGTCGAAAGATCGGCAAAGTTATCACTGGTAAGCCCACGCAAAGGAAAGATTTTCCAATAAGATCCGCCTGCGAAAACCACCATCAAAAGGACGCCGAACAAGAAAGCCGGAATGGCATAGCCGATGATGATCAGTCCCGAGGTCCAGGTATCGAAAGCCGAGCCCGCGCGCACGGCCTTGCGAATGCCAAGCGGGATCGAAATCAGATAGGCCAGCAAGGTCGACCACAGACCAAGCGTGATCGAGACCGGCATTTTCTCAATCACCAGATCCACGACCGAGATCGAGCGGAAAAAGCTCGTGCCAAAGTCAAATCGCAGATAATTGCCCATCATGATCAGGAAGCGTTTGGATGCGCTTAGCTTTTCCTTGCTGCAATCGGGCGATTTCAGGTTCGGCTCCCCCTGGTGATCAGCGGTGCAGACGATACGGGCAAAGCCCATCTGCACCTCAAGCTGATCCAGCATTTCTGGCGGAAGCCCACGCGCACCCGCATATTGTTCAGATTGTGCGGATTGACCGCTGGTATCGCCGCCCCCCGAGATATTGCGAAAGGCGTCACCCTCGCCCTGGACCCGGGCAATGATTTGCTCGATCGGGCCACCGGGGACGAATTGTGTCAGGGCAAAGTTGATCAGCATGATGCCGATCAGCGTGGGTATGATCAGCAGCAGACGCCGCGACAGATAGGCCAGCATGTCCGCTCGTGTCCTCGTTCTTTTCTGTTCGAGGCCCGCGCTTAGCGCAGAGCCCCAGTCTTTTTGAGGTTTGCCGCCTTATCGGCGTCATACCACCAGAAATCAAGCTCGCCCAAAGCATAGGGCGGCAAAGTTTCGGGCCGCGCAAAGATGTCGTAATAGGCCAAAGTATAATCAGCCTTGTACCATTGCGGCACCCAGATACGCAGCGCGCGCAGGCTACGGTCCAAGGCCTTGATGATGGACTTCATCTCATCGCCATCTTCGGTCGCAATGCCTTGGGAAATCAGGTTGTCGATGGCTGGATTGGCGACGCCCGCGACGTTGAACACATCACCGACTGCGGTCGATCCGAAATACTGCTCGGTGCCGCCGCCGATATAGTAACCCTGCCCAAGCTGGTCGGTCACCATGTCGAAATCGAACGACCGCGTGCGCGTCGTCATTTCAGCATCATCCACCCGCGCATTGACCGCATCGATACCAAGGGCGCGAAGATTTTGCACGAAGGGGTTGATAATACGGTCAAAACTGACGTTGTCGTTCAAAATCTCAAGCTTTAGCGTCTCGCCCTTGCTGTTGCGGCGCAGCCCGTCATCTCCGGTGGGCCATCCCGCCTCATCCATCAGTTTCGAGGCTGCGCGCAGATTTTTGCGGTCCAGCTGGGTTTTGCCGGAAACGGGCTGAACCACCGCCTCATCCGTCAGGATCCCTTCTGGCAAATCTTTGGCCAATGGTGTCAGCAGCGCCAATTCCGCTGGCGTGGGCGTGCCTTGCGCCACAAGATCGCTGTTATCCCAGAACGAGTTGACACGCGTATTCAGCCCATAGAACAGGGTCTCATTCGACCATTCAAAATTGAACATCAAGCCGATGGCCTGACGAACGCGCAGGTCTTGGAATTTTTCGCGGCGCAGGTTGAACACCCATGCCTGCCCCGATGCGATATTGCCGTTCTTGGGGGTGTCGCGCTTGATTGTGCCATTGGCGACCGCCGGGAAATCATAGCGCGTCGCCCAGTGAATCGAGGATACCTCGTTGCGGAAGGTATAGACCCCCGCCTTGAAGGCCTCGAAGGCGCTGTCATAATCGCCGAAATACTCTAGCCGGATCGTGTCGAAATTGTGGCGGCCCTGATTGATCGGCAAATCCTTGCCCCAGTAATCCGGGTTGCGGCGCATCACCATTGAGCGGCCCATTTCAGCCCTGTCGAAAACATAGGGCCCGGACCCCAGAAAGGGCTTGTCGCCGCTTTGCTCGATGTCGCGGTTGTTGGCGCGAAAATCCTCTTGCGAGAACACCACCTGAGAGCCGACCTGCTGGATCACGTCGCGGCGCGGATAGTTCTGAGAAAAGGTGAATTTGACGGTGTGATCGTCGATGACATCGACCTTATCCACCATTTTTGCAATGGCCGTGCGATAAGACGACAATCCTTTGTCGCGCAGCAACTCGAAGGAAAAGCGCACATCATTTGCCGTCAGCGGTGAGCCATCCGAGAATTTGGCCTCGGGGCGCAGGTGGAAAATCGCCCAATCGCGGCTCTCGGGATATTCGACGCTTTCACACAGCAGACAGTAGGAGGTCCCCTGCTCATCCGCGACATCCTCCATGATGCGTTCAAGCATCATCGTCGACATGAAATTGGCACGGCCGCGATGGGTAAAGGGGTTATAGCTGTCAAAGCCACCAATCGACGATTCCGAGATCTCTCCGCCCTTGGGCGCATCGGGATTGACATAGCGCAAATGCTTGAAATCCGCGGGCAATTCAGGCGTGCCGAAGGTCGCGATGCCATGGGCCGTGATGGTTTTCTCCTGCTGCTGGGCCAGTGCCGGAACAAGGCCTAGGATGAAGGCGACGGGGGCAAGCAGCAGAGAGTGGCGCATCAAAGTTCCGATCTTGGCAAATCATTCTTCCAGACACGGTATCAGTCGCCAAGCCGGGTTCAACAAGCATTTGCGTGAATAAGAAAAGGCGCCAGAGTTTCCCTCTGACGCCTTCGTCAATTCAGCCCGGTTTCGGGCCGCAATCTTGGGCCAGACGGCCCGATCAGCTTATTTCAGCGTTTCGAGATAGGCGATCAGATTGGCGCGATCCTCGACCTTGGGCAGACCGCCAAAGGACATTTTCGTGCCTTTCACTGCTGCTTTGGGGTTGGTGAGGAAGTGCTCGAGCGCTTCGGGGGTCCAGGTCGGCGCATCTGCGACATGGGCCTTCATGCCATCCGAATAAGCAAAAGCTGCATCGCTGGCGACGGCGCGACCGACGACACCATTCAGGTGCGGGCCGATGCTGTCCGAGCCATCGATTTTGTGGCATGCTTTGCACTTGCTAAAGACTTTTTCGCCAGCAGCCGCATCAGCGGATGCCATGACGGTAGCGAAATCGGGGCCGGCATCTGCGGCGGCGGCGTCACCGCCGGCGGCGGCCTCGACGGGAATCGTGTAAGCCTGAGCGTGCTCTTCGCCGCCATGGCCTGCCTCACCCACCTGATAGAGGCTCGACGCGCCCCATGATACCAGCATGATGAACAGCAGCGGTGCAATGATTGCCCCTGCCGCTTTGGTGATGGTCATGGTGTTGAACATGTCTGCGGGTCCCCTGTGCGGTCTGTCCGTGGAATTGCGCCGTATCTATCCGCTTTTGTTCCACCGGTTCAAGGTATAGATCTCCTGCGCAATGTGCAATTGAAGCGGCATGATGCAGGTCAGACACGTGCCAGGGGAGGTCGGGCAAATGACAAAGAACGTAATCGCCTTTCAGGGCGAGCTTGGCGCCTATAGCCACGAGGCCTGTCGCCAGTCGCGTCCGGGCATGGAAGTGCTACCCTGCCGCACCTTTGAAGACGTGATTGACGCCGTGCGTAGCCATCAGGCGGAGCTGGCGATGCTGCCGGTCGAAAACTCGACCTATGGCCGGGTTGCAGATATTCACCACCTGCTTCCCGCCAGCGGGCTGCATATCATCGACGAGGCTTTTGTGCGCGTTCACATCAGCCTTCTGGGCGTGCCCGGCGCGACATTGGGCGATATTCAAGAAGCTATGAGCCATACGGTGCTTTTGGGTCAGTGCCGCAAGTTCATGCGCGCCCATAATATCTTGCCCGTCACCGGCTCGGATACGGCAGGCTCGGCGATGGAAGTGGCCAAGCGCGGTGATCGCAGCCTTGCAGCCCTGGCCTCGCCCATCGCAGGCGAGATCTATGGGCTGGACGAGCTGGGCCATGAGATCGAGGATTTCAAGAACAACACCACGCGCTTTCTGGTGATGTCGCGCGAGCCCGACCGTTCGCGCCGCGTCAACGCCGAAGGCAACCGCCAGATGATGACCAGCTTCGTTTTCCGCGTGCGCAATATTCCTGCCGCGCTTTACAAAGCGATGGGCGGCTTTGCCACCAATGGCGTGAACATGACCAAGCTGGAAAGCTATATGGTCAACGGAAACTTCACCGCGACCCAGTTCTATGCCGACATCGAGGGCCACCCCGAAGATCCCGCCGTCGCGCTGGCTTTGGAAGAGCTGGATTATTTCACGTCGAGCGTCACGATTCTGGGCGTCTATCCCGCCGATCCTCTGCGTCTGAAGCAAAAGGATCTGATGCCCGCCTAAGCGCGGTCATCACCGCTGGCCAGGCCGTGAGCTTGGCCATCCACGCCAGGGTTCTTCAAAGAATGACGCCAGCCTAATGGGCTGGCGCAATATCAGGCAGCGGCTGCCGATCTGGTCACATCGCCGATGAATTCGGCAACACGTTCTTCAAATTTGCGGTCCAGCGTACCCTTGCCCAGTTTGGCCGTTTGCAAAATCAAACGCGCCCGCATCGAGCGTGGCCGCAGGTCAATCGACAGGTTCAGTCGCGATTTGCTGCGCGTCAGCGCAATAATCGCCATATCGATTGTAATTTCAAACATATCCGACATGCCCTCAAGCGAGATCAGCTCGGGGCGGTCAAAGCGGGTCACATCCAGGCGCAGCTCGCGCCGCTTGCCCCGCCAGTCAAAGCCAATCTGCCAGGCCATGCCCGCGCCCGGCTCTCGGGCTGGGTCAATTCTGCGTACGATTGCCCCACGACGCACAAAAAGCCGTTCGAGGCGGTCGAAGTCCCCCATCACGCTGAATAACTGCTCCGCCGCAAGATCGGTATCCTGTCGCGTTGAAAATTTCATTCGTCAAACCTTGAAAAGATACGAGTTGGGCGCGGAAGTCCGTCCACCCATAAATTCATCTGCTCTATGGCAAAACCGACTCAGAGTATCAAGACACGCCTCCCCCTTTAACCACCTCTTTGCTTGGCTTGCACAGGGCGCCGACTCAGGTACTGTACAACCACAAATTGATGGATGCATGTCGAATGCTCGATTCCAATGATGCGCTGCGCGTAGAGCTTAGAATTCTGGCAACCACTGATTTGCACATGAATCTTCTGGATGAAAGTTCGTGCGCGCCCGCCGCTCCTGCGTCGCCTGGCCTTGCGCGTGTTGCCAGTCTTATTCACGAGCAGCGCAGAAACCACCGGAATAGCTTGCTTTTCGACAATGGTGATTTCCTGCACGGCACACCACTTGCCGATTTTCTGGCCGAGATTTCAGCGCAGGACCGGGCAGCCAAGCACCCGATGATCGCTGCGATGAACCAGCTTGGATATGATGCGATCACCCTTGGAAATCATGACTTCGCCTATGGTGGCGAGTTCTTGCGCAACGCCTTGCGAGACGCTCAATTTCCGGTGATTTCAAGCAATCTGACCATCGCGCGCACCGATGTCGTCAAGCCCTATGCCCTTTTGCATCGTCAGCTGATCGGTCGCGACGGGCTGGCTTATGACGTGAAAATTGGTGTTGTCGGCGTCTTGCCCACGCAGACCACGCAATGGGATCGCACGCTTCAGCGCTTCATGTCCGTGCAAGATATGAAGCAGGGCGTGGACCGCGCGTGTTGCGCGCTGCGCGCCCAAGGGGCGGCAATCATCATCTTGCTGGCCCATAGCGGGATCGCCGAGGCCGATTATCGCGAAGGCATGGAAAATGGTGCCGCAGCCTTGGCCGCCAGTTGCGATGTGGATGTGATTGTTGCGGGGCATACCCATCTGGTATTTCCGCAGCCCGAGGCCTCGGCGCACCCCGCAGATCCCAAGGACGCCACATTGGCAGGAAAGCCTGCGGTCATGGCGGGATTTTGGGGCTCACACCTGGGGCAGATCGATCTGGTCCTGCAACCCTGCCCGGACAGGGGTTGGCGCATCGCCAGCGCGACCTCAACTGCCCTGCCCGCCCTTTCCCATGATCATGATGTGGCCATCACGACGCTGGCGCGTCCCCATTTGGCCAGGACAGCCAGGTATTTTGATCGCAAACTGGCGCGAACCTCGACGGATTTGCACAGCCATTTTGCACTTTTGGGACAGGATGGCGGTCAAAAACTGGTGGCTTTGGCGCAGCGCTGGTACGCAAAAGCGGCGCTGCGCGGCACACAATGGCAAGATTTGCCCATCCTTGCGACGACCAACCCAAGCCGGGCTGGTGGGCGCAGCGGTCCGAATCACTATACCGATATTCCGGCGGGCCCCCTGCATCTTCGTGATCTGACAACGCTTTATCCCTATCCGAACCGCATTACGGCGCTTCAGGTCTCGGGCGAAGATATCAGCGATTGGCTGGAACGCTCGGCCAGTGCCTATCACCAGCTGCACCCCGACCGGCCCGAGCAACAGCTGATCAATCCCGACTTTCCCAGCTATAATTTCGATGTCATCGACGGGCTGGAATGGCTGATCGACCTTGGGCAACCGCCCCGATATGCCCCCAATGGTGCCCTTTTGAACGCCGACCGGCGCCGTATCCGCGATCTTCGACGCCATGGCGTGCCGGTTCAACCCGAAGATCGCTTTGTTCTTGTCACCAACAGCTATCGCCACGCCACCAATGGCCTGTTCGGCTGCGTCGCCTGTGGCAAGGATATCGTGCTGGATGAGGGCAAGCGTACGCGCGATATGCTGCGCCTCTATCTGCGCAGATGCCGAAATCTGGCACCCCAACCCGCATCAGGATTTGGCTTTGTCACGGCACAGGGCCAACAGGCGATCTTCGATACATCCCCTCTGGCGCGCGATCACCTGCAACAAATTGCCCATTTCGCGCCGCGCGAAATCGGGATGACGGACACGGGCTTTTTGCGTCTTCAGCTGCATCTTTAACTGTATTGAAGGGCTTGCATCCCGCCCGCACCCAGCCTATCTAGGCCATGAGAGGTTGGCGCGGGCGAGCGCCTCGCCAACCCGGTCAGGTCCGGAAGGAAGCAGCCGTAACGAGCCCCGCTTGGGTCGTTGTCCAGCCTCTCACCCAATCCCCCACCGAGATACAGTACTCCGCGCAGGGAATGGCGCTTTGCGCCTGCGCGCAGATTTTAGGGCCAAACGCTCTCTTTTGGCGCCGGCTTTCAAGGGGAATCGACACAGACCGCACGGCATGGCAGGCTGAACTTTTCGTCTTACGCTGCCCCTGCGAGTCCGCTGAATGCCCAATTCCAAGACCATTATCTGCATTGGCGCCATGCTTTGGGATGTCATCGGACGTGCCGATATGCGCATCAAACTGGGTGACGATCTGCCGGGCGCGATTTCTCAGCGACCGGGCGGGGTCGCGATGAATGTCGCATTGGCGCTTGCGGTTCAGGGTCTTGAACCCGTGATTTTATCCGCCGTTGGCCGCGATCCGGCGGGTGAGGCCTTGGTAGCCCGCGCCCGGCAATGCGGCGTTGATTGCGATATGCTTCACCATGCGGCATTGCGAACCGACAGCTATCTGGCCATCGAGGATCAAGATCAGCTTGTCGCCTCGATTGCCGATGCCCATGCATTGGAAACGGCCGGAGAGGCAATTCTTCTTCCCCTGCGTGATGGCCGCATCGGATCCGCGCAATCGCCTTGGGCAGGGCGCATTATTTTGGACAGCAATCCCGGCCCGGATGTCGTTGCTCAGTTTCGCGATGATCCCTGTCTGACATCGGCCGAGCTGCTGGTCGTGCCCGCAAGCCCCGCCAAAGCTGCGCGGCTTGCGCCCTTGCTGCGCCGCCCGCATACGACATTTTACCTGAACCGGGCCGAGGCCGAGGTCTTGGCGGGTTGCAGCTCCAATTCAGCCATAGATGCCGCCGAGGCGGTTCTTGCCCTTGGGGCGGCCCGCGTCATTGTCACCGATGGCCCCAATTCTTTGGCCGAGGCCATCTTGGATGGGCCAACCCTTAGCCTGACGCCGCCCCCGGTCACATTGCTGCGCGTGACAGGCGCGGGCGATCATCTGTTGGCCGCACATCTTAAGGCGCTGATCGGTGGCGCGCCCCGCGCCGAGGCGCTGCAACATGCCCTTCGCTCAACCACTGCCTATGTCTCTGGAAAGGACAATCCATGACCAACCTTCCGTTGCAACTGTCCGATGAGGTCGCGCAGGCACAGGCTCGCGGGCTGCCAATCGTCGCATTGGAATCCACCATCATCACCCATGGCATGCCCTATCCCCAGAACCTTAAGGTCGCGCGCGAGGTCGAGGCCTGCATTCGCGCCGAAGGTGCCGTGCCCGCAACCATCGCCGTCATCGCGGGTCAAATTCATATCGGCTTGAACGACAGTCAGCTCGAAGATCTGGCCTCGACCCCGTCCGATCAGGTGATGAAACTGTCGCGGGCCGATCTGGCGGTTTGTCTGGCGCAGGGCAAAACCGGCGCCACCACGGTCGCGGCCACCATGATCTGCGCGGCACTGGCCGGAATTCGGGTCTTTGCGACCGGCGGAATTGGCGGTGTGCATCGCGGCGCCGAGACCAGCTTGGATATTTCCGCCGATTTGCACGAGCTGGCGCTGACCCCGGTCACCGTGGTCGCAGCCGGCGCCAAGGCCATTCTTGACCTGCCCAAAACGTTGGAGGTCCTGGAAACCCTCGGTGTCCCGGTCATCGCCTATGGCCAAGATGCGCTTCCCGCATTCTGGTCGCGCGATTCAGGCCTGAGCGCGCCATTGCGCATTGACGACCCGGCGCGCATTGCTGCCGCCGCGCGAATGCGCCGGAATTTGGGCATTCGCGGTGGCCAGCTTGTCGTCAACCCAATCCCCGAAAGCGCCGAGATTGCCCGCAGCGAGATGATCCCGGTTGTCGATCAAGCCCTGGCCGAGGCACAGGCCCAGAACATCGCCGCAAAGGCGGTCACACCTTTCCTTTTGCAGCGGATTTTTGAGCTGACCGACGGACGCTCATTGGATGCGAATATCGCACTGGTGTTGAACAACGCCCGTCTTGGTGCGGCGATCGCCAAGGCCGAAACCGCAGGGCCTAATTAAGACAGCCCCCTGAAACGGCACTGCGAGGAATTTAAAAGCTCAATATCAATCAGATAATGGTTAATCCTGATATTTCTCGCAGCGCCGGAAAAGCCCGATCACCCCAGGACAGAACCGCGATCTGATCGCGCCTGCCTATTGCCCGGCAAGAAGGTCGGAAATATCCCAGCTGTCTTTCTGGCCCAGATCACCGTGATGGCGGGCCAGAAATTCATCGGCCGCCAGCCGCCCTGCCGCATGCATACGCTCAAGGAGCCCCGGCCCCGGCATCATCTTGCTCGAGGCGCGCAGCTCATTCATCAGCTTATCGTCATTGATCTTGTGCAGCAGGACGTTTTTCATCGGGCGGCCCGTCAATCGATCCTCGGCAAGCAGTCGCTTGACGAAATTGATGGCGCGCAGCTCGCCCAACAGTGATGCGTTGAAGCTGACCTCATTGATGCGGTCCTGAATTTCCGCAGGCGTATGAGGCAAAGTCTCGCGCAGCATCGGATTGATGTTCACCACCACGATGTCACGCGGCAGCTGCGGATCATAAAGCGGGAAAAGCGCGGGGTTTCCGCTATAGCCACCGTCCCAATAAGCCTCGATTTTCCCGGTTTTTGGATCCTTGATCTCGACCGCGCGAAACAGCGTTGGCAAACAGGCCGAGGCCATGATCGTTTCGGGGGTGATCTCATCATTGCCAAAGACCCTGATCCGCCCAGTCCGCACATTCGTGGCCGTCATGAACAGCGTCGGCCCATTGGGACGGAGCAAATCAGGATGGGGCATCTCGCGGATAATGGCGGATAAGGGGTTGCTGTAAAAGGGACCGAAATCATAAGGGCTGATCAGGCGTGTGACATTTTCCATCCACGCGACCGGCGAGAAAATCTCGGTCAGGCGCTGAAAGCTGCGCGGGGTTGGGATCATGCTGTGGATCCAGCGTGCAACCGGATTGTCGCTGACCTCGCCGACCTGAGCCCAGATATAGGCCAGGTTTTCCTTGGCCGCACGCCGCCCCTCTGGGCCTTTGCCGCAGGCCAGCCCCGCCTTCAGCCCTGCCCCGTTCAAGGCCCCGGCCGAAGTTCCGCTGATGCCCGCGATCTCGATGGTGTCGTCATCCAGCAACCGCTCGATCACGCCCCAAGCAAAGGCGCCATGCGCGCCGCCGCCTTGCAGGGCAAGGTTGATGCGTTTTGCCATCGCGCGCTCCTGCTGATTGCAAATGCAGCATAACCGCATATTGCATAACGAAAAGCCCACAGAGGCGACAAAAGAAACAAAAAAGCCCGATCGCAGCGACCGGGCCATTTTTTTGCTGTCCAAAGCCTCGGCTTAATCCGAAGAATTTGCCTCGGCGCGCGACTTACCGGCCACATCCATCGCCAAAGTTGCGGCCATGAATGCATCCAGATCGCCGTCAAGAACACCCTGCGTATCCGAGGTTTCATGGCCCGTGCGCAGATCCTTGACCATTTGATAGGGATGCAAAACGTAAGAGCGGATCTGGTTGCCCCAACCTGCATCGCCTTTTGCGGCGTGCTGGGCGTTGATCTCGGCGTTACGCTTGTCGAGCTCCATCTGATAGAGGCGCGATTTCAAGGCGGCCATCGCGTTGGCACGGTTTTGGTGCTGCGATTTTTCCGACGATGTCACGACAATCCCGGTCGGCAAGTGGGTGATACGCACGGCCGAATCCGTGGTGTTGACGTGCTGACCGCCCGCACCGGACGAGCGATAGGTATCGATGCGGATTTCATTATCGGGAATGACGATCTCGATATTGTCGTCCACGACCGGATAGACCCAGATCGAGCTGAACGAGGTATGGCGGCGCGCGGCACTGTCATAGGGCGAAATCCGCACCAGACGGTGAACGCCCGATTCCGACTTGAGCCAGCCATAGGCATTCGGCCCCGAAATCTTATAAGCAGCCGAACGGATACCCGCCTCTTCGCCCGAGGTCTCGGACATCAATTCGACATTATAGCCCTTTTTCTCGGCCCAACGCACGTACATCCGCGCCAGGATCGAGGCCCAGTCACAGCTTTCCGTGCCGCCCGCGCCCGCGTTGATCTCGACAAATGTATCGTTGCCATCGGCCTCACCGTTCAGCAGGGCCTCCAGCTCTTTCTGAGCGGCCAGCTCTGCCAGCGCCTTCAGCGACTTTTCGGCATCCGAAACGATCTCTTGATCGCCTTCGGCCTCGCCCATCTCGATCAACTCAAGATTGTCAGCCAATTCGCTTTCGATGCGCTGATAGGTGCCAACCGCATCCGACAGCTTCTGACGATCACGCATCAGCTTTTGCGCCCGTGCCGGATCTGACCACAGATCGCCGTCCTCGATCATCGCATTCATTTCCTCGAGGCGATGAGGTGCGGTTTCCCAATCCAGCCGCTGCGCCAGAAGCTTCAGCGACTTGCGGATCGTGTCGATGGTGGCCAGAGTTTCGGCACGCATGGGTTTTGTCCTTGTTATTCAGACCAAGAGAGATAGCGCGCAGGCGCGGCAGGGGCAAGAACCCGTCCCGCCTGACGACGCAAGATCAGTAAAGACCACCCGACGACAAAGTGCCGAAATCGGCCTTTTTCGGAATGACCTTTTTCTGGCCGGTCGAGGTGGTGACCGCCTGACCGCCGCCGTCGCCTTGCGAGTACAGCGGTAATGTATCGGGGTCGACACGCGCCCAACCGCCATCGATCAGGAAGTCTTTGTTTTCCCCGCCGTCGCGGAAATATTCGGCGATGACATTGGGGCCTTTTGCATCCGGCCCAAGGCGCTGGCCGGTAAAGCGGTCAATATTGACGAAATGGCCCCCCGGCGGCACCTTGAAGGCGCTGCCGCCATATTCCTTGACGGCCTGTGTCATAAACTCTTGGAACACCGGAACGCATAGCGTGCCACCAAAGGCATTTCCGCCAAGTGAGCGCGGATTGTCATATCCCAGATAGCAGCCCGCAACGATGTTCGACGTATAGCCGATGAACCAAACGTCCTTGGCATCATTGGTGGTACCGGTTTTGCCGGCAACCGGCACAGGCAAATTGACCCCACGCGCCGAGCCACGCTTGATCACGCCCTCCATCATCGAGGTGACCTGATAGGCGGTGATCGCATCCATGACACGCTCGCGGTCAGACCGGATAACCGGCCCCGTGCCCGCAGGCCAGGCCTCTTGATCGCAGGTCGTGCAGACGCGCTGATCATGGCGATAGATCGTGCGGCCACGACGGTCCTGAACGCGGTCAACCAAGGTCGGCTCGACCCGCTCGCCACCATTTGCGAACATCGCATAGGCAGCCACCATCTTGAACAGCGTGGTTTCCTGAGCGCCAAGGCTGTTGGCCAGGAAATGGCCAAGCTTGTCATAGACGCCGAATTTTTCCGCATAGGTCGCGACCGTATCCATGCCGATCGTTTCCGCGATACGAATGGTCATCAGGTTGCGCGACTGCTCGATCCCGGTCCGCATCGGCGTGGGGCCATAGAATTTGCCGCTGGAGTTCTTGGGCGTCCACAGGCCTTGCGGCGTGTTAACCACGATCGGCTCGTCCACCACGATGGTTGCGGGCGTATAACCGCTGTCCAGTGCCGCCGCATAGACAAAGGGTTTGAAGCTGGAGCCCGGTTGACGCTGCGCCTGAGTGGCCCGGTTGAACACCGAGGACTGGTAAGAAAAACCGCCCTGCATCGCCAGCACACGGCCGGTGTTCACATCCATGGCCATAAAGCCGCCTTCGATCTCGGGAACCTGGCGAAGGGTCCAGCGGATAAAGCTGCCATCGCTGTCCGAGGTCATCTGGCGCACTAAGACTACATCGCCGACCTCAAGCAGGTCCGATGCAACCTTGGCCTTGGGACCAAGCTTTCCGCCGGCAAGGCGCTTGCGGGCCCATTGCACGTCCTTGGCAGGGATCACGTAACCCGTGCCGTCCTCGGCCACGCCCTCGATGCCGATACGTGCGTCGCTGGCACCCAGTTCCAACACCACGGCGGGCGACCAACCTTTGATGTCGCGCGGCACCTGTGCATCGCGCAGCGCTGTGCGCCACGCCTCTTCACTGCCAAGCTGCTCGGGGTCGATTTTCAGATTGGTGCCGCGCCAGATCCCCCGGCTGCGGTCATATTTCTCAAGTGCCGTCTGCAGCGCACTGGCCGAGACATTCTGCAGCTTCTCATCCACCGTCGAGCGGATCGACAAGCCGCCGCCAAAAAACTCTTCCTGACCAAATTCGCGCGACAGCTGGCGGCGGATTTCATCGGTGAAATAGTCGCGCGGCGGCAAGCCCTGTGCGAAAGACGGGAAATCTCCGTTCTGGACCGAACGAAGCGGCAGCTCGCGTTCGCTTTCATAGGTCGCTTGATCGATATAGCCGTTCTGCCACATTTCGCGCAGGACGTAATTGCGCCGCTCGGTCACGCGCTCTTTGGCGCGAACGGGATGATAGCGCCCCGGCGCTTGGGGCATCGCCGCCAAGGTCGCGGCCTCATGCGGGGCCAGATCGGTCAGTGCCTTGTTGAAATAGGTCTGCGAGGCGGCAGCCACACCAAAGCTGTTCTGACCCAGGAAAATCTCGTTCAGGTAAAGCTCAAGGATCTGATCCTTGCTCAAGGTCGATTCCAACCGCGTGGCCAGAATCAATTCCTTGATCTTACGCTCGACACTGCGGTCGGATGACAGAAGGAAGTTCTTCATCACCTGCTGCGTGATGGTCGAGGCGCCGCGCATCTGCCCGCCCGCGCGCAAACCCTGCACCACCGCCCCGATCATGCCGCGCACGTCATAGCCGTGGTGGGTGTAGAAGTTCTTGTCCTCGGCGGAAATAAACGCCTCTTTGACCAAAGGCGGAATTTCCGCGATTGGCACAAAAACCCGGCGCTCTTCGGCAAATTCGTCGATCAGCTGGCCCTCGCCGGAATAGATCCGGCTGATGGTTTTCGGGCTATATTGTGCCAATTGCTCGTGACTGGGCAGGTCGCGCGAATAGATCCACAGCACCCCCCCGACGGTCAGGGCGATGAATGCGGCAGCGGTGACGATCCACGAAAAGATCGCTCCGAAAAAGTTCAACAGAAAACGCAGCAACGGGCCAGCCTCAGGGTTTGCGTGCGCCTCTATAGACGCGGGTCGGGTGGGCGTCAAAACAAGCTTGCATTATTTTCGCAAAAGCCCTGAACGCGTGGTTTCATCCTTGGACCAGTTTGCGATTGCCTGAGCAATGGATGTGGCCATCCGGGCGCGCCAATCAGGATCGAACAAATTGGCCCGGTCATTGGGGTCGGTCAGAAAGCCCAATTCGATCAGCACAGACGGAATATCGGGCGATTTCAACACAGAAAAGCCCGCACCCCGCACCGGACGGCGATGCATATCAAAGCCCGAGCGCGACATTTCCGAGGCGAGCATTCCCGCGAAATTCTGCGAACGGGGGTGGGTTTCCAGACGTGCCAAGTCCATCAGAACCTGTGCCACCTCATCGTCAGTGCCCGTCAGATCAACACCCGACAAAATATCGTCGCGGTCGTGGCGCGAGGCAAGCTCTAGCGAGGCGCGGTCGTTGGATTCGCTGTCCCAGATATAGATCGTGGCCCCTGCCGCCTGCCCCGCAGGAAGGGCATCCGCATGGAAGGACAGAAAAAGGTCCGCCCCCTGCGCCCGGGCAATCGTCATGCGCCGCTCAAGGGGAATGAAGGAATCATCCTCGCGGGTGGGAATGACCTCGTATCCTGCGGCTTTCAGCACATCGCCAAGCTGCGCGGCAAAACCCAGCATCACGGCTGCCTCGCTGATCGCGCCCACCTGTGCCCCTGGATCGATGCCGCCATGGC
>NZ_DALZMB010000060.1:0-24751 GCF_032007265.1 Paracoccus sp. (in: a-proteobacteria)
GCCTGCGAAATCCATCGGGCGCAGCTCGAAGTTCGAGCCCAGATCCTTGGCAATCGCCTCCCACATATCAATGTCGAAGCCGACGTATTTATCGCCCTCTTTGAACTCGAAGGGAACGAAGGCGGTGTCTGTGGCGACGACCAGATCTGCGGCCTGCGCCGCCGTAGTCATCCCAAAGGCAAAAGCGGCAGCGCCGACCAATTTAAAGAATTTGTTCATGACGTTTTCCTGCTGGACTTGTGGCGGTCGGCTGTCTGTCCCCGACCATGCAAAAACTTTTGCAGAGCTGACGTGTAAATGCAATATTTTTGCGCGCAGTTTCGTGAATAAACGAACGCCCATCAACGCAGGCTAGTCGGCACGAATGCGGTTGTGACCCGTCCAAGGCTGCCGCTGGAAGTTTATGTTTTGATAATAGTTATATAAATCAGTCGGATAATGGCTGTGCTCTGATCTTGAAGATCGGAACACAGCGCATGGTCAAGCCGGTCCAAGCCGCCTGACCACTGGCCGGTATCGCCTCTGCCTACGTCTTAGAACGGTTCAACCCGCCCGCAAAGATTAACCAAAGCCGCCAGTTCTTCTTTCATTAGGCGTGCCGGCGCGGCGCATTTGCGCTTCATCGCTCCAGACGATTGCAGGGCATGAACCCGCGCCAGTACTGGGATAGGCGAAATCAGATGGCCTATTCCTTGCCCTTTCCTTTTTGCGCAAAGACGCTCAGCAGGGCCAGAAGCCCCGATCCGATCATCAGAAAGACCGAAACCGCGTTCAGGACCGGGGTCGAGCCGACCTTGACCATGCGGTCATACATCGTGATCGTCAGCGGCGCATCCGAGCCGACCAGCATCAGCGTGGTGTTGAAGTTCTCGAACGACATGAGGAAAGAGACGATGAAGGCCGCAAATAGCGCGGGTGTCAGATAGGGCAGGGTCACCGTCATCAGCACGCGACGCCGACTTGCGCCAAGGTTCAGCGCGGCTTCCTCCAGCGAAATGTCGAACTTGCGCAGCCGCGCCGCGATTACCAGTGTCGCAATTGTGACCAGAAACGAGAACTGCCCGATCACCACCAGAAATGTTCCGGGGCGCAGGAAGTCCCACTCCCAGCCAAATGCCTCTTCGACGCCATTTGCGATCATGCTGGCAAAGACCAGGATCGAGATGCCAAGAATGACGCCCGGGATGACCAAAGGCACGATCATCAGCACATAGAGCAGGCCTTTTCCCGGAAATGTCTTGCGCTCGAAGAGAAAGGCATTGCAGGTGCCGACCGCGACCGCAAGCACCGAGACGATCAGACCGATGATCAGCGAATTCCTGAGCCCCTCCATCAGACGCCGGTCATGGAACATGCCCAGCATTGGCTCTTTTGATCCAAAGAACCAATCCAGCGTGAAGCCTTTCCACGGCAGGGCCGGGAACATGGAATCGTTGAATGCGAACATCGCAGCCGAGACCAAAGGCGCGGCAAGATACAAGAAAAAGACCAGCATATAGGCCAGATAGATCCAGCGCATGGCGGTCGATTGTGGAGCAGCGACATTCATGGCTCAGTCCTTCGCAACGGTAGAGGCAAGGCTTTGACCCGTCAGACGCAAGCCCAGCCAGACGACGAATGAGGTAAAGACCAGCAAGAGCACCCCGAATGTCGCACCGGATTCCCAGTTATAGCGGGTGACGAATTGCTCGTAGATCTGCTCGGTGAACCACATCGAATTCTTGCCACCCAGAAGGATCGGGGTCAGATAGCTGCCCGCCGTCAGCATGAAAACGATGATCGAGCCCGCGACAATTCCCGGCATCGCATAGGGCACGACGATTCTGCGAAAGACCGTAAAACGGCTGCCGCCCAGATTATAGCCCGCCTCCAAAAGCGAATTATCCATCCCGTCCAGCGTCGAGACCAGTGGCACGATCATGAACAAAACGACCGTATAGACCAGCCCGATGATGACCGTGATGTCGTTGTATAGCAGCTCGACCGGGCCATGGATCACGCCCAGATCTTGCAACGCACCTGAAATCAGTCCGGTCTCGCGCAAAAGCACGATCCAGCCAAAGGCGCGCACCAGATCGCTGACCCAAAGCGGCACGAGACACATCAGAAAAAGCGCCGCGCGCGAGCGTTGATTGGCGACTTTGGCGATGTAATAGGCGACCGGAAAGCCTGTGAAAAGCGCAAGCACGGTCACCAGAACCGACATCCATGCGGTACGCAAAAGCGTGTTCCAATAGACCGGCTCGCCCAGAAAATCGGCGTAATTGCCAAAGCCAAAGGTGTACTCCCCCGGCCCAACCTTTTCGCGCAGCGACAGATAGCCGACCCCGATTTGCGGCAGGATGATCAAAAGAAGCATCCACAGCACGAAGGGGGTGAAAAGCAGAAAAAGCGTGAGTTTGCTGGCATCAGAGCGCGACATCGCCGTTACCCCGCCACGGCGAAAGCAAGACAATGCTCATTGCGCCAGGAAAGCTCGACCTCGTCGCCCGGCCCGACCGCAAGGGTCTTATCCATGACGCCCTGCGCAACCTCGACCAGCTCATCGCTTTCTGTCCGTACCAAAAGACGGCTGTTGGCGCCGTTGAATAGCAAGCTGTCGACGCGGCCGCGCAAGCGGTTCACACCAAGGTCGGTGCCGAGAGAGATCGTCTCGGGGCGCAAGAAAACCTCGACCTTCGCGCCTTCGCGCAGGCCAGGCGTGCCAAGTGTCGCCACGACCTCATGGCCGCCATCCAGCCGAATCCGTGCCTCGGTCCCATTTACCGCTGCAATCTGGCCCGGCCAGCGGTTGGTATCGCCGACAAAGCCCGCAACAAAGCCGCTTTTGGGGTTGTTATACAGCTCTTGTGGCGCGCCGATCTGCTCGAACCGTCCAGCATTCATCACCGCGACATTGTCGGACATGATCAGCGCTTCGGACTGGTCGTGGGTGATGTAAAGGAATGTGGTGTTGAACTGGTTCTGCAGCAGCTTCAACTCGACCTTCATGCGCTCGCGCAGCTTAAGATCCAGCGCCCCAAGCGGCTCGTCCAACAGCAGGACATCGGGCTCCAGCACCATGCAGCGCGCGATGGCAATGCGTTGACGTTGGCCGCCCGACAGCTGCGAGACCTGCTATTCGGCGACCCCCGGCAGGCCGATCCGTTCCAGAACGGATTTCACCTTGCGTTCAATTTCGCTTTTGCTTTCCCTCTGGCAGCGCAGGCCATAGGCGATGTTTTCGCCGACATTCATCATCGGAAACAGCGCCAGATGCTGAAAGACCATCTTCACGCTGCGCTTGTTCGGCGGCGTGCCGATCACCGAGGCCCCCTTGATGCGGATGTCGCCGCTGGTCGGGTTTTCAAAGCCTGCGATCATGCGCATCAACGTGGTCTTGCCGCAGCCCGAAGGCCCAAGGATCGAAAAGAACGAGCCGCGCGGAACGTCAAAAGACACGTTGTTTACGGCGTTATAGGCCCCGAACCGCTTTGTCAGGCTTTGGCACTCTAGGTCGTACATGAAGGTCTCGTCGATTGGCGGCAGCCTGCCCAATGGCAGCATTGCCACAGATGAACTGAGCCTGCAGAGATCGATTGATCTCTGCAGGCGGCGCGGCACAATCAGTTGCTGGACGCGGCCTTGATGCGTTCGAGCGCCTTGCCCTCCATATCCTCAAGCCCGGCCGGGATATTAGCGAAGAAGCGCATATTGGCGATGGCCGCATCGTCAAAGGCCAGTTTCACCGCCGCTTTCTTGTCCTCGGGAAGCAGTTCGATGCCGCCTTTGACCGCGCTGATCGCGCCAGTCGAATCTGACATCATGGTCACGATCTCGGGGCGCATGACGAAGTTGATCCACTTATAAGCGGCATCATCGGCCCGACCCTTGCGCGGGATGACGAATGTGTCGATCCAGGTCAGTGCGCCCGTGCTTGGTGGCACATAGACGAGGTTCTGGTTCTGATCGTACAGTTTAAACGCGGTCGAATCCCACGCCTCAGAGGCCACGACCTCGCCCGACAGAAGCAGCGTCGAAAGATCATCCCCGCCGTTCCAATAGGTTTTTACGATGCTTTTGCACGAGATCATCTTCTCGGTCACGGCCTCCAGCATCTTCCCATAGCCCGCCGGATCTGCATAAAGCGCAAAGGGATCATATCCCAAGGAATAGCCCATGCCGATCAGGATGGTACGGCGCAACCGCATCGATGTGCGGCCCTTATATTCCTCTTTGCACAGATCGGCCCAATCCTTGACATCCCCGGCCTTGGTCTTGTCGACGACAATGCCCGAGGTGCCCCATTGATGGGGAACGGCAAATGTATTGCCATCGATCGTGGTATTGGTCTTGACCGCTTCAAGCAGGTTCTCCTGCATTTTGTCGGTTTCGACCTTGGACAGATCCAGCGGCTTATAGATGTTGTATTCCTGCTGAGCCGCCATGATGCGGTCATGGCTTGGCTGGGCCAAATCATAGCCCGAGCCGCCGGTGGCGCGCAGTTTGGCAATGATTTCCTCGTTGTTCGACAGCGTCACCTCGACATCGATGTCGGGATATTCGGCCTCGAAAGCCTTGATGACGTTATCGGGCGCATAGCCGCCCCAGGTCAGCAGACGCAGGGTTTCGGCCTGCGCCATGCTTGAAATCGATGTCAGCGCCACAGCGCAAAGCGCCGCGGCAATCCGGTTTTTGCCCGTCATGTCTCTCTCTCCCTGTTGTCCCCGACCAGATGGCGCATCGCGCTCTGGCCCCCCGTCCATCACTATGCGAAGCGCCTTTGCCCCCTTTAAGGTCCACTCTGGTCGAAAGAGCAGGCCGCTTTTAGGGGGCGATGGTTCAGATCCGCGCAGTAACGGTCTTGATCTTGCAATAGCTTGTCACCGCAATCATGCCCTTTTCGCGCCCAATCCCCGAGCGGCGGTTGCCGCCAAAGGGCGTTTCGATGCCGCCTGCGAAATATTCGTTGATAAAGATCTGCCCGGCATCAACATCGCGCGCGATGCGGTGCGCAAGGGTGATATCGCGCGTAAAGAGCCCAGCCACCAGAGCAAAATCGGTGCAATTGGCGGCAGCAATCGCCTCGTCTGGGCTGTCGACGACCTGCACTGCCAGAACCGGGCCAAAGATTTCCTCTTGCACGACGGGATCATCCCAGCTCAGCCCGTCAAGAATGGTCGGCGGATAGAACCAGCCCTTGCCGGTTTCGGGATCGGTGGTGATTGTCCCCCCGGTCACGACCTCGACGCCCCTTGCGCGCGCCTGATCGACATAGCCCGCGACCTTGGCCAGATGCTCGGCCGAGTTGATTGCGCCATAGTTTACGCCGTTGCGCAAGCCGTGGCCCATGGTGAAACGCCCGGCCCGCGCGGCCAGTCGCTCGATGAATTCGGCGTGGATGCTGCGCTCGATCACCAGGCGCGAGCCAGCCGAGCAGATCTGGCCTGCGTTTTCAAAAATCGCGCCGATGACCTGATCTAGCGCCAGATCCAGATCGGCATCGGCCAGCACGATATTGGGGGATTTTCCGCCCAGTTCGAGCGTGACCGAGGCGATATTGCGCGCCGCAGCCTGCATGACATTGATGCCTGTCGTGGTCGAGCCGGTGAAGGTCACATGGCGAACTTCGGGATGGGCGACCAAAGCTGCGCCCGCCGCCGCGCCGGTTCCGGTCACGACATTGCACACCCCTGCGGGCAGGCCCGACTGATGTAGCAGCTCGGCCAGCATCAGCGCGGTCATCGGCGTCTGTTCCGCCGGTTTGGCGACCACGCTGCAACCCGCCGCCAAAGCCGGGGCGAAAGAGCGCGCAGCGGTCGAAAGCGGATAGTTCCAGGGAATGATATGTGCCGTGACGCCGATCGGCTCATTGACCGAATACGAGACATAATCCGGCCCCAGAGGGTAGGAGCGCCCCTCAATCTTGTCGCCCGCGCCTGCGTAATATTCAAAGGCGCGCGCCGCCCCGCGCACATCGCCCAATGCCTCGGTTAGGGTCTTGCCGCAATCAAGCACCTCGGCGCGGGCAAAGCGATCGGCATTGGCGCGCAGGGCCTCGGCGGTGCGCATCAAGATGCGTCCACGCTCGGCGGCGGGGGTCTTGGCCCAAAGCGCCCCCGCGCGCCGGGCAGCGGCCACCGCCAAGGCAATGTCCTCGTGATCTCCGGCGGCGAATTCGGCATGGGGTTCGGCAAGGCCCGGATCGAAACTGGCCATCATCCGGCCCGAGGCTGCAGCCCGCCATTGCCCGTCGATGAAATGCTGGCTGGGAAGGTTCAATGCATGATTAGTCATGGCCTTATCCGATCTCGCTGATCTGATAGGCCGATTTCGCCAGCCATTCGGGGTTGATCTCGACGCCCCAGCCCGGGCGGTCGCTGACCGTAACCTTGCCGCCCTCGACGCCGTAAGGGCAGTCAACGAAAAGCCCCTGCTGCCAAGGATAGTAATCCAAGCCCTCGATCGAGAATTCCAGATATTTTCCCGCGCCTTCGATCGCGCGCAAAAGATGCATGGTGAAAAGCGTGACCATGCCAAGGTTGGCGGCATGGGGCGTGATCGGCAGTCCGGCAGCCTGTGCCATCTTGCAGACCCGCAGCGTGCGGGAAATACCGCCAAGGTAAAGAATATCGGGCTGAACGATATCGACGGCGCGCATCTCGATCATGTGGCGCCAGGTCGGGATCTCGCAATCCTGCTCTCCGCCGGTCACTGCGATATCAAGCGCATCGGCCACTTCTTTGGTCTGCTCAAACTCCCAATAAAGGCAGGGCTCTTCGAAATGTTCGATGCCATTGTCTTTCAGGATGCCGCCGACCTCGATGGCGCGTTTGGGGGAAAATCCGCTGTTGGCATCGACCAGAAGCGCCGCCTGATCGCCAAGTGCGCGGCGGATGGTTGGGATGATCTCTTCGGTCCGGCCCGGCCATTCGTCAATGTCATGCCCATATTCTGCCGCGACGCGGAATTTGAAGGCGTCGAAACCCTGCTCGCCCTGCAGCCGCTTGAAACGCTCGGCCTCGGCGGCGGGGGTAATGTCGCGCCGCATCGATGATGCATAGGCGCGCAACTGGCCCGGCGTGCCGCCGATCAGTGATGTGACCGGCACACCCGCTGCCTTGCCACGCAGATCCCAGATCGCGGTATCCAGCCCGCCAAGCGCGCGCTTCATATAAGAGCCCGGGAATTTATGTTCGCGCTCGATCACCATATCGGTCAGCGCATCAATGTCGTCGAATTCCACGCCCAACACATAGGGCGCGACCTGACGGTGCAGAACCTGCGCGGTAATGTCCGAATTATAGGTCGAGACCTGACCGATGCCCTGCTGGCCGTCCTCGGCGGTGATGCGGACAAAGCCGATGAACTGGGTCGAGAAGGTCTCGATGCGCTTGATCTTCACTGTCGTGTTCCTTGACATCAACGGATTGCTGCCTCGAAGACTAGGCCGGCTGTCCCATGCCCAATAAGGTCCACTTTCGAAAAATGCGGAAACCGCTTATGCCGTGCGCGGGGATAGGCTGGCAGCGCTTTGCGCCCGCGCGCGGGTCGCGCCAGCAACGGAACGGCGCAAGGGGGATGACAAGATGGTCAAGCGTTCATCAGGAGAGCTGTTGTTTTCGATCACCGTGGACCGGACGCTCGAGACCTCTGTCACCACCCAGCTTTACAATGCCATCCGCAAGCTGATCACTTCGGGCGATCTTGCGGGGGGCAAACGCCTGCCCTCCAGCCGGACCCTGTCCAATGAGCTTGGGCTTTCACGCACCACCACCATGTCGGCATTTGAGCGGTTGCAGGCCGAGGGGCTGATCTATTCGAAATCGGGTTCGGGCTCGTATATTTCCGAGACAGCGCCAGCGGGAAAGCCCGAGCAGATTTTGAATGTCGCGGCACCTGCCGCGACCGCCCCGGCCCGCAGCTCGCTTTCGGCGACCTTGGATGCGGCCAGTTCGCGCTTTGTTGAGCGCCTGCCTCATCCGCGCTCGCCCCGGGCTTTTGTCACCGGGGTGCCCGATTACAACAGCTTTCCGCTGGCGATCTGGGCGCGGCTGACCGCTAAGCATCTGCGCGAGGACCGCGAATATGTGCTGGGCTATTCCGACCCAGAAGGCGATCCGCGCCTGCGCCGTGCAATTGCCGAACATCTGGGCGCCAACCGCGGCATTTCCTGCGCCCCCGAGCAGATTTTCATCGTCAATGGCGCGCAGCAGGCCTTTGACCTGATCGGGCGGATGCTGATTAATCCCGGTGACAAGGTCTGGTTTGAAAACCCCGGCGCGATCGGCGCGCGCAACAGCCTGATCGCCTCGGGGGCCGAGCTGGTTCCGGTTCCGGTCGATGACGAGGGCATGCAGGTCGACGAAGGGCTGCACCTTACCCCCGATTTCCGACTGGCCTTCGTCACCCCGTCACACCAGCATCCGACCGGGGCCGAGATGAGCATGGCGCGCCGCGCGGCGCTGCTGCAGGCGGCCTATGACAGCGACGGCTGGATCATCGAGGACGACTACGACGGCGAGTTTCGCTATGATGGCCGCCCGCTGCCGACCCTGAAAAGCGGCGACACGGCGGATCGGGTGATCTATGTCGGGACCTTTTCGAAAAGCATGTTCCCTTCGTTGCGACTGGGCTTTTACATCGCACCGCAATCCTTGGTCCCAACGTTTCGCCATCTCTCGCGCGCCTTTTTGCAAGGGGTTTCGCTTGGGATGCAGTCGGTACTGGCAAGCTTTCTGGAAGAGGGCCATTTCGTCGCCCATATTCGCCGCATGCGCGAGATCTATGCCGAGCGTCACGCCAGCTTCTATGCAGCCGCGCAAGACCATCTGACTGGGCTTCTCGACATCCGCCGCTCTTCGGCCGGGTTTCATACGGTCGGATATTTCGCCTCGCCGCGCATGACCGAGGCCGCCATTATCCCAGATGCCCGCGCAGCCGGGCTGGTGGTGTCGGCGCTTGAAAGCTTTGCCATCGGGCCAAGCCCGACGCGCAAGGGGTTGATTCTGGGTGTTACCGCCATTCCCCCCCGCGCCATCCGCGCGGGAGTCGAGACATTGGCAGGCGTGCTAGAACCCTATCGCTAGGCTCGCAATCGCGCGCCTTGCACTTAGCGCAGATCCTCCAGCATCATCGCGGCGCCCTTTTGCGCGACCATGATCGTCGGCGCGTTGATATTGCCCGAGGTAACATTGGGGAAAACCGAGGCGTCGATGACGCGCAGCCCCTCGATCCCATGCACGCGCAAGCGCGCATCAACCACATCGCGCGTCGGGTCGGGCCCCATGCGGCAGGTGCAGGAGGCATGAAAGACGCTGCCTGATCGTGCGCGGATGTCAGCGATCAGCGCCTCTTCGCTTTGCACCTCGCGACCGGGTTGCATCTCGGTCTCGATATATTGTGCAATCGCGGGTTGCTCGGAAATCCGGCGCACCAGCCGCACCCCATCCAGCATCTGGTCGATGTCATGCTGGCTTGCCAGATAATTCGGCTCGATCAGCGGCGCGGCATGGGGATCGGGCGCACTGATTTCGATCCGGCCGCGACTGTCGGGGCGGCAGGGCTGCACGCCGATGAAAAAGCCTGGAAAGGGATCAGGCATGGTCAGACGCCGCACACCCGGTTTGGGCTTCGAATAGCTGACCGGCGAGAAATAAAGCTGTTGATCCACCCGGTCGAGGCCGGGACGCGAGCGCACGAAACCGCCCGCCTGATTGACGCTAAGCGATAGGGGGCCATTGCGAAACAGCACATAGCGCATTCCCAGCATGATCCGCCCCAACCATGGGCGCAGCTGCGAATTCAGCGTCGGCACCTTCGAGCGGAACAGATAGTCAATGCCAAGGTGGTCCTGCAAATTGCGACCGACGCCCGGCATGTCCTTGATGACCGCCTTGCCAAAGCGGCGCAGAACCTCGCCCGGGCCGACCCCCGAATGCTGCAAAAGCATGGGCGTTTGAACCGCGCCCGCGCTTAGAACGACCTCGCGCCTCGCCCGTGCGGTCTGGATTTGGCCTGCGGTCTCATATTCGACGCCGACCGCGCGATTGCCCTCGAAAAGGACGCGTCGCGCCAAAGCCCCCGTCACCACCTTAAGGTTGGGTCGAGCCATTGCCGGGCGCAAAAACGCCGTCGCGGTCGAGGCGCGCACGCCCTTGCGTGCCGAGATCTGATAGATCGATGTTCCTTCCTCGGTCGCGCCATTGTAATCAGGAGTCCGCTGCATCCCGGCCTGTTCGGTCGCGTCCAGCCAGTCATGACACAGCGGATGAACCGAGGGCGTCATATCCGTCACGGCAAGCTCGCCCTCGCCGCCGCGCCAGTCATCGGCACCCCGCTCGAAGCTTTCAATCGCCTTGAAATGAGGCAGCACATCGTCCCAGCCCCAGCCAGAATTGCCCGCCGCTTTCCAGTCGTCGAAATCCTCGCGCTGGCCCCGGACAAAAACCATCGCATTGATCGAGGACGATCCGCCCAGAACCTTGCCGCGCGGCCAATAGGAATTGCGTCCGCCCAAGGCCTTTTGCGGGCCGGTTTCGAAACGCCAGTTCACCTTGGGGTTATAGAAGCTGTGGCCATAGCCGATCGGCATTCGGATCATGAACCGCCGATCGCTGCCGCCTGCCTCGAGTAGCAATACGTTTAGCCTGCCCGATGCGCTAAGGCGATTGGCCAAAACGCAACCTGCCGAGCCTGCCCCAACGATGATGATGTCAAATTCGGTCATGTCCCCTCGCGCGCCATCCCTTGGGTCTATTGGATGGTCCCGCCGCATGAAAGGAGCCATTCTGGTAAGAAGGGAAAGCCACTTCGAAAGGCGCTATTCAGGCAATGGCGCTTATCGGGCCCGCGGTTCAGTCCATTCCAGCGATCCGCCATGCATATCCCCGCCGCAGAAGCCAACCGCTGCCAGCCTTGCATGCGTTTCGTCACTAAAAGACGGGGGCACGCCTTTTCATCGCCCAGTTAATAAGCTGCATCGTCTCGCCAATCGATTAGGCGCGGGCATATTCGCCATTGCCGCTGGCGACGCACATGTCGCGCCATTTTCAGCCTGCGCGTTGGAGGCGAGGGCCGTAAAAGCACGATCAAATTCGGGGTTTGCCTATAAATTGGGCAAATTATGACCCGCGCTTTGGCGATTGCGATGGATTTTGACCGATGCCGAATATGTGGGTCGCCTGACACTGGCCATCTTGGACCAGAGGGTTATGCAGGCAAGCTTGTGCGCCCATGCATGACATACCGACGACTTTGGAAGGAGCAGCGATGACCCCGCTCGCCGATGAGATCAATCTGAGCCCCACCCAGCTTGATGCCGATTACAACGCCCGTGCCACCGTCTCTGCCGCAGATTTCGAAGCCGAAATCATGCGTTATCGGCAGGCGACACAAAGCGCGCGGCAAAATTGGGCGCGGGCTTTGGATGTGATCTATGACAGCGTCAGCGGCCAGCGTCTGGATATTTACGGGCCGGAACCACGCCCGGACGGCGCCCCGATCCCGGTTTTCGTTTACATCCACGGGGGCTATTGGCGCGCGCTTTCCAAAGATGAATCCGCGATGATGGCCGCGCTTGTGGCGCGCGAGGGCATTGCGACGGTTGTGGTGGATTATCAGCTTGCTCCGCAGGTCAGGCTGGATGAAATCGTGCGCCAGACCCGAGCCGCACTTGCCTTTGTCTGGCACAAAGGCCGCGATTATGGTCTGGACCCCGAGCAGATCTCGGTCGGGGGCAGTTCGGCCGGAGGCCATCTGGTGGGCACCGTGCTGGCGGCGGGCTGGCATTCAGACTTTGACCTGCCAGCGGATTTCATCCAATTCGCCATGCCCATCAGCGGATTGTTCGAGCTTGCCCCGATCTCGGGCAGCTTCGCGCAGGCCTGGTTGAACCTGGACCAAAGCCAAATCGAAGACCTAAGCCCGATGCGCCACATTCCCGAAACTCCCTGTCCAATTCTTTTGGCCTGGGCTGAGAAAGAACCGGCAGGCTTTATGCGCCAGTCGCGGGCCTATGGCGCGGAATGGGCCAGGGCCGGAGGGAGGATCACGGAAATCGAAGTGCCTGAACGTAATCATTTCGACATCCTGATGGATTTCACCGATCCGGATTCCATCATCTCACGGGCGCTTTTGGCGGGCATTCGGGGTGGGGCGCGCGACGGATAAGACCTTTCGCGCGCAGGGCCGCCAGAACTGTTGCCCCAACTGTATGCTAACTGTATGCAGGTTGCGCAGAACTGCTGCTGGCATGAAAGGATAACGATGATGAGCGATACCCGCACAGGCACCCCGCATGTGATGACGGTCGGGGAACTGACCGATCTGATCGCCAAGATCTTGGTTAATGCCGGCTTCAGTAATGATCACGCCCAGTCCATTGGCCGCACCATTGCCGCGGGCGAACGTGATGCCTGCAAATCTCATGGCGTCTACCGGGTCGAGGGCTGCTTGCGGACGCTGAAGCTGGGCAAGGTCGTGCCAGACGCCGTGCCCAGCCTTGTCGTCGACGAGGGCTCGGTCATGCGCGTGGATGCCAAGGGTGGCTTTGCCAATTTGGCCTTTGAAATCGGTATGCCTGCGCTGGTCGAGCGTACGCGCAAACTGGGCTTTGCGGCATTGGTGATCAATGATTGCACCCATTTCGCGGCACTTTGGCCCGAGGTCGAGGCATTGGCGGAACATGGATTGGCCGCGATGGCGATGTGCCCCAGCTATGCCACGGTTGCGCCTGCTGGCGGGAATAAGCCGCTTTTGGGCACGAACCCCTTTGCCTTTGGCTGGCCGCGTCCGGGCAAAAATCCCTATGTGTTTGATTTCGCGACCAGCGTTGCAGCACGGGGCGAGCTGGAATTGTACCGCCGCGCGGGCAAGACCCTGCCCGAGGGCTGGGCGATTGACGCTGACGGCAATCCCACCACCGACCCGAATGCCGCGTTGGAAGGGGGGGCAATGCTGCCTTTCGGTCAGCACAAGGGCTCGGCGATTTCGACCATGATCGAGCTGCTGGCCGGTGCGATGATCGGTGACTTCACAAGTCCAGAGGCGCTGGAGTTCTTGGGAACGACCACAATCGCGCCACGCCACGGCGAGCTGATCCTGGCCTTTGATCCGGTTCGCATGTCGGGCGGTCGCGCCGATCCTGCGGCAAAGGGCGAGGCCTTGCTTAATGCCATTGGCGGGCAGGGCGCACGCCTGCCCTCGCAGCGCCGCTTTGCTGCCCGCGCAGTCTCACTGACAGATGGTATTCACCTGACTGACGCCGAGATCAACCAGCTTGAAATGCTGCGCGATCAAGGTCTTGCGGCGGTTTCCTGACACGGTCGTCGGGCCGGGCTGACGTCTGTCAGCCAATAAAATATCGGGCGCGGAGCCGATCCGCGCCTAGATGATCTGGCGCAGAATTCCTGCCGATAGGATCGCGATGATCACGGTCGGCAGCATTGAAAACCGCGATGCGCAAAAGGTTGTTATGACCAAAGCCAGCAAGTCAGCCGGATGGCCGGTGACAAAATGGGGCGCGATCACGCTGATCAGAATGCAGCCGGGTGCGGCCTCCATGACGAGCTGCAAGCGCGGGCTGATGGTGCGATCCCGCAAAAACAAAAAGCCTGCGATCCGTGTGGCATAAGTCACGCCCATCATCGCCAGAATGGTTAAAAACGTCGAGGCGCTGATCATGGCCGATCTTTCGTCAAAGCAAAGGCGGCGATCAGACCCGAGATCGCGCCGACAGGGACATACCACGCGCCGGGCAGGTAAAGGCAGGCAAGGGCCGCGGCGATCAGGCTGACGAACCAGGGCAGGGCGGCGCGAAGGCCGGTCCACATCCCGGCGAGCATGACCAGAAAAACCGCCGGAAAGGCCATGTCAAAGCCAAAGCGCGTCACATCGCCCATGACCGGGCCGATTACCGCGCCAAGCGTCGTTGAAATCACCCACGTCAGATAAAGCGCGGCGGCAACCCCTGCATAATAGCGCAGGTTGACCCGCCCACCGTCGCGTCTTGCCTCGGCCAAAGCCAGTGCCCAGACCTCATCGCACATGAAAAAAAGCGCGGGAAGCACTTTGCGCAAAGGCTGATCCTTAAGATAGGGGGCCAGCGCCGCCCCCATCAAAAGATGGCGGCTGTTGATGAGCAAGGTCACAGCCGCGATCAGCAGCAAATGCGGAGGCGAAGTCCACAGCGCGACCGCGGCAAATTCCGACCCGCCGCCAAAGTTGAGCCCGGTCATCAGCGGAACCTCGAGCGCGCTCAGGCCCTTTTGCGAGGCCTGCGCGCCCAGCACCAGGGCAAAGGGGACAAAGCCCAGCATCACCGGAACGGCGTCACGGATCCCACGTAATATGGGTGATGATCGTTGAGGCGATGACAGGGCAGTGGGATCAAGTGAAGACATGGGGCGCGGGCTCGGGATGATGGGTCGCAAAAGCCAACAGAGGCATTTTGGCCCCCCGCTATGCGCCGATATCAGCGCCCATGCAATCAACTATGGAACAGCAAATCGGGCTGGTCGGTGATCTTTTCCCGGCAAAGGCTTGAATTGCGGGGCAAAGTCGCGACATTGAAGCCAGCATTCCTGCTAGTTGGGCGCCATCACCTTTGACCTTTCGATTCATCCATACCGCCGATCTGCATCTTGACTCGCCGCTGGTGGCGCTGGCGTTGCGCGATCAGGAACTTGCTGAGCATTTGGGTATCGCCACCCGCGCCGCATTAAGCGGGATCGTGGATCTGTGCCTGACGCAAAAGGTCGATGCGCTGTTGATTGCCGGGGATCTGTGGGATGGGCGTCAAACCTCGGCCAAGACGCCCGGCTTTCTCAAACAGGAATTGTTGCGCCTGAATGCGGCCGGTATTCGCTGTTTCATTATTCGCGGCAATCACGATGCAATCTCGAAAGTCACCCGAGAGCTGGACCCGCCGCCAAACACCACTGTTTTCGGGTCTCGTGCGCAGACCATTCGTTTCGAGGCCGGTGGACATGCCGTTGCGGTCCACGGCTTAAGTTTCGCTGATACTGCCGCGCCGGGCAGCCTATTGCCCCTTTACCCGCCAGCAGAGCCGGGCGCGTTCAATATCGGTATGATGCATACCAGCCTGAATGGCTCGGCCGGGCATGATGTCTATGCGCCCTGCGCTTTGGCCGATCTGGATGGCTTTGGTTATGATTACTGGGCCCTTGGCCATATTCACCGCCGTGCCGAATATCGTGGACGGGCCACTGTGGTGATGCCGGGCATCCCTCAGGGGCGCGATATTGGCGAGGCGGGTGCGGCCACCGTGACGCTGGTTTGCTTGGGCGATGATGGCGAGGTTGGGCTGAGCCAGCACTCGGTGGCCAGTTTGCGCTTTGAACGGGCCGATATCGATCTGACGGGCATTGAGGATTGGTCGGCGATGCTGGGCCAGATCGAACATGGGCTGCGCAATGTGGCCACCCAAACCGCGCGGCCCGAGCCTCATTTGGTTTTGCGGCCTAGGCTGATCGGTCAGACCCCCTTGGCATGGCGGATTGCGCGCGATCTGGACCGCATCGCAGATGAGGCGGCGGTTTTTGCGCAGGCAGTGGCCGGGCTTTGGCTGGACCGGATCGAAAACGCGACCTCGGGCGGGGATGGGGGCGGTGCGGGGGATCTGCCAGATGACCTTCGCCAGCTGATCCTTGAGGATATCCCACGCGATCCTGCAACGCTGTCCTCGGTCGCCGAGCTTTTGTCAGAAATCCAGCGCCACCTTCCCGCAGAGCTGGCCAACTTGCTGGGCGAAGATGAGGCCGCCGTCACCGAGGCCTGTCAGCAACTGATGAGCGAAGGTGCGGCCAACCTGCTTGCGGGTCTGAAATTGGAAGGCGAGGCCTGATGCGGCTCGATCGACTGGATCTGACACGCTATGGCCGCTTTACCGACAAACGGCTGCATTTTCCGCTCCCCCCGGCAGGCGCCCCGGATCTGCATGTGATCTATGGCCCGAACGAGGCGGGCAAATCGACGCTGTTTTCTGCTTGGCTGGATTTTCTTTACGGTATCCCTTTACGCACACGCTATGATTTCCTGCATGGCGGTCCGAATATGCGCATCGGTGCGCAGATCAGCCATCAGGGCGGGTTGCTTGATCTAGCACGCATCAAGAAAAACAGCGCAAGCCTGATCGATGAGCGTGGCCAGGCAGTGCCAGAAACCTTGCTGCAAAGCCTGCTCTCGGGGCTGTCCCGCGACGGTTATGGGGCGATGTTCTCGCTGGATGATGACACGATCGAGCGTGGCGGCGATAGCATTCTGGCCAGCAAGGGTGACTTGGGCGAGATGCTGTTTTCCGCAAGCGCGGGCCTTGCGGGGCTTGGTCCTCAGCTTGATGCCGTCCGCACAGGGTTGGATGAGTTTCACAAAATCGGTGGTCGGAAAGGTGCGCTGCGCGACGCCAAACAACATCTGGCCGATCTTGACCGAAAACGACGCGAGCTGGACACCTCGGCCGCAGCTTTTCGCCGCTTGGTCAGCGAGGCGCAGGCCGCCGAAGACCATTGGCGCGTAGCGCGCCAGCAGGAAGAGGGGCTGGCCAATCAGCTGCAAAAGCTGCGTGACGCGCAGGCGGCTTTGCCTTTGCGTGCCCGATTGGCCAATCTGACAGCACTGCGGCAGGGCTTGGGCCCGCTGCCACGTGCCAGTGAAAGCGATGTCTTGCACCACCGTGAGGTTGAGGCGGCCCGCATTGCTTTGGTGACGCGGCTTCAATCGCGCCGCACCCGTCTTGATGCGCTTGAGGCGCGATTGGCGCAAACAACGGTCGACACCCTGATCCTTTCACAGCGCGATGCCATGACTGCTGCCGACGCCTTGCATGCCGAGCATCTTTCGGCGCTCAAGGATCTGCCGCGCCGCCGCACCGAGGCAGAAGAGGCCGCCGCCGAAACGCGCGATCTTTTGGCCCGACTTGAGCGCGCAGAGGCGCAACCGGCGGATTTGGCGTTGCCGCCCACCCGTCTGTCACAATTGCGCAATCACCTTGCGCGCTATGCGACCCTGCATTCACAGCTTCAACATAGCAAACGTGAGTGCGAGGCGGCAGAGCGACGCCTGGACGAGGCCAAGCAGCAATGTGGCACGCTTGAGCCCGATGTGGATGCCGTAGCCCTCTCGGCGCTGTTGGCGCAGCTGCGCCATAGCGATCCCGCCGGGGCCTTGCAGCGCGCAACCCGAGAGCTGGATCAATGCCGTGCCAATCTGCGCGCAGCGCTTGGCGATCTTGCGCCGTGGCAGGGTGAGGCGCAGGATTTGGCCCAGCAAACCATTCCGACTCCATGGCAACTTGACAGCTGGCAGCAGCAAAATGAGGTCACACGACAGGCCGAAGCCGATGCCCGACACGCATCTCGGCGGGCCGCAGCGGATCTGGCGCAGGCGCAAGGCGAGGCCGAAGCCCGCCGCGCCCGTAAAGGCTCGGGCAGTTTTAGCCCAGCCCAAGCCGATATGATCCGCAGTGAAAGAGAGGCGCTTTGGTCCGCACATCTGGCGCAGCTCACCCTCAAGACTGCCGCCCAGTTTGAGGCCAAGCTACGCGAAGATGACCGGATCAGCGCGATGCAGGCTGCGGTGATCTCAGACGCGCATATCGACGATAAATTAAGTAGTGATATAAATATATTGGATGGAATATATAACAAATCACTTGAAGAAATTTGCGCCGCCCAGACTGCGCGCCAGAACCATCTGGCCACGGTCGAACTGGCCGCCAATGGGCTGGGGATTGCGGGTGCACCCTTAGAGGATCTCTCTCGCTGGCTCGAACGCCGCAAGGCAGCGCTTGGACGGCGTGATGCGCTTTTGGCCACGCAGGATCTTGTCGTGACCGCCCAGGCAGAACTGGCGCGCGCGGTCAGAGCCTTGGCTGCGCTGATCGGTTGGACGCAAAAAGGCGAGGCCGAATTCGCGGCGCTTTGGGCCGTGGCGCTGGCGCGCGAAAGCGAGGCCGAACAGCGGCGCGCGGCGCGCGCGCATCTGCATGAGCTCAGCGAGGAGTTGACCTTGCGCCAGCAGGACTTGCGGCGCGATGAAAGCCAGCTGTCCGATTGGCTGCAAGACTGGCAGCAGGTCACTGTCGGCACCGTTCTTGCGGATCGCCCGGTTGATGCGCTGGCGATGGGCGGCACACTGGATCTGCTGGACTTGCTGGGGCGCGCAGAATTGCGCCGTGCCTCGCTTTTTGACCGTGTGAGCAAGATGGAGGCCAATCACCAGGCCTTTACCGATGCTTTTGCTGCGATCCTTGCTGCGCTTGATGCTGCCAGCGGTTTGACGTGGCCCGACCTGCAAGCGCAGCTGCGGCGGGCCGAGGATGATCAGGCCAAGCATCAAGAGCTTCAGCGCGAGATCGCTGCGGAAATGACCGCCTTTACCAACGATCAAACCGCCGCCGCTGTGAATGCCGCGGAAATCGCTGATGTGGGGCGCCGGTTTGATTGGCAGGAAGGCCAGGGGATTAACCTGGCAGACCATTTGGCGCGTTGCGTAGAAGCTGAAAGATTATCTAATGAAATAAGAACTTTGCAGGATGATCTTGCGAAATTATCTGGATCAGATCAGCAAGTTGCAGGTGATGATCTGCAAGGGGAAATTGTCGCCGCGGCAAGTGATTTCGAACTGGCAAGGACCCGTTCCCAAGAGCTGTTTGCCGCCCTTAGCGAGGCGCGTCGCCGGATCAGCGCTGTCGGTGGAGACGCGGCGGTTGCCCAGATTGAGGCTGAACGGGCCAACCTGATCAATGGCTTGAAGGAGGATACGCGAAAGCATCTCGCGCAGCGTTTTGGCCTTTTGGCGCTTGAGCAGGGCTTGCGGCGCTATCGTGACAATCACCGCAGCGCCATGCTGTCGCGCGCAGCATCGGCCTTTAGTCAGCTAAGCCGGGGCGCCTATCGCGATCTGGTCGCCGAACCAAGCGGCGGCAGTGAGGTCTTGGTGGCTATTCCTGCTGAAGGTGGCTCGAAATTGGCCGCAGATATGTCGAAAGGCACGCGCTTTCAGCTGTATCTGGCGCTGCGTATTGCGGGGTATCACGAATTGGCCGCAAGCCGTCCGATGGTCCCGTTCATCGCAGATGATATTATGGAAACCTTTGATGACGATCGCGCGCATGAGGCCTTTTCTCTTTTGGCTGAGATGGCCCGCAGCGGGCAGGTCATCTATCTGACCCACAATCGGCACCTTTGCGAGATCGCGCGTGCAGCCTGTTCACAGGTGCAGATCCTTGATCTCCAGCAGATTTGATCTCGACGATATCGAAGTCATATCAATAACGATATATCATATTATCTTACTGTATTACAAAGTGCTGTAATGAATATATCATCTGATTTCTTGCCGAATTCGCGGCAAGTTCACTTCTTGTCGACGGTGTGGCCAGTAAGAAAAGCGCAGGACTTTGTAGTGCCGTCGTGTATGACTGCCTTTAGAATGATCCCAGAAAGCCCCCAATGAACCCGCACAACTTTCCGCGAAACATCTCGGTTTTTTCGCTTCTTGTGGGCCTGTTGCTTGCGGCTGCGTCGCTGACGCCCTCGCTGATCCCGCGCGATCTGTATTTTCAGGGCGTGCTCGCCGGTGCCTCGACGGCGCTTGGCTATGTGATCACGCGCTTCATGCTGGCGCTGTGGACCGCACTTGAGATTCGGGTTCTGACCGGACGCAAGGCGCGCATCGCACATATCGTGCTGGCCGTTCCGGTCGTGGTGACGCTGATTTATTGCGTGGGTCGTGCCAGAGAATGGCAAAACAGCATTCGGTCGCGGATGGGGCTGCCGGATCTTGAGGCCTCGAATACGATCAAGATGCTGCTGGTTGCCCTGGCGGTTTTTCTGGTGCTGTTTTTCCTTGGCTATCTGATCCAATCCTTATTCACGCTGCTGCGGGATCGCCTGGCGCGCTATATCCCGGCGCGCAGTGCGAATGTGCTTGGGCTGCTTCTGTCTGCGCTGGTCGTTTTACTGGTCACGCGCGATGGGGTGGTGAATACGGCGATGCGGATCGCCGACAGCTCTTATGCGGCGGCGCAGCATCTGACCGATCCCGCACATGCGGCCCCAAATGCGGATTGGATGCCTGGATCGCCGAATTCCCTGATCAGTTGGGAGCTGATGGGCAAGCCGGGCCGCGATTTTGTGACCTCTGGCCCCAGCCGCGCCGCGATCGAGCGCTTTAACCATCGCCCCGCGAAAGAGCCGCTTCGCATCTATGTCGGATTGGCGCAGGACAATGACCCCAAAGTACGCGCAAAAGCGGCGCTGGATGAGATGCTGCGTGTTGGGGCGTTCGAGCGTAAAGTGCTGGTCGTCGCCGGCCCGACCGGAACTGGGTGGATGGACCCTGCCAGCTATGATGCGTTGGAATATATGCATGACGGTGATGTCGCGACTGTGGCGGCACAATACTCTTATCTGCAAAGTCCGCTGGCACTGATTTTTGAATCTGATTCCGGGCTGGATCAGGCCAATGCGCTGATGCATGCGGTCTATGATCATTGGGTGTCTATGCCGGTGGGACAGCGCCCGCGGCTTTATATGCATGGCATCTCACTTGGGTCATGGTCATCAATGTATGCGTTTAACGTGTTCCAGATGATGAACGAGCCCATCGATGGGGCTTTTTGGGTGGGTCCGCCCTTCCCGTCGACACTGTGGAATCAGGCGAATGCAGCGCGCAGACCGGGAAGCCCCTATATTCTGCCCGAAGTCGATGATGGCCAGTTGATCCGCTATTCCAGCCAGTTTGCGCGGCCTGACCGCTCGGGTCAGCCTTGGGGCCGGTTGCGGGTGCTGTTCTTGCAATATGGCAGCGATCCGATTGTTTTCTATTCTGCTTCGGCGCTGTGGCGTGAGCCGGAATGGATGCGCGAACCCGTCGCCCCCGACGTCTCGCTCGAGCTATCTTTTACCCCTATTGTCACTCAGTTGCAGCAAACAGTTGATCTTTTGTTAAGCACGACACCGCCGCCGGGCTATGGCCATACCTATCATGCGGGGGATTATATCGATGGCTGGGTGGCCGTGACCGATCCTGAAGGTTGGACGCCCGCCGATACGACGCGCCTCAAGGCGCATTGCGGACAAGGTGGACTGGCGGGATGCGCAAACGCTATCTGATCATTGGGGCGACCATTCTTGGGCTGATTGTCACCGGGCTTGCGGGAAACACGCTGCGCAATCTGATCGGCTGGCAGCCCTTGCCCCGAACTCCTGTCGAGGCCGAAGCCCTGCTGCGTCCGTCATGGCGTTTGCTAAAGCCCGCAGGAGAGGGGCCGTTCAAGGCCGCTATCTTGTTGTCTGGCTGCGATGGCGTGCATGACAATATGGAACTTTGGGCGCAGGAAATGAACGCTCAGGGTCGCGCGGCGCTGATCTTGGATAGCCACGGCCCGCGTAATCTTGACCAGATGCAGGCCTGGCGCGCAGTCTGTGCGGCCCAGATCCTGCCGGGGGCCGAACGGGCAGGCGATATTGCCGTCGCCATGGCCGCATTGTCTCGTATGCCCGACATCGATACCCGAGATCTTGCCATTCTTGGCGTCTCGCATGGCGGGTGGAGCGCGATGGAGCTGCTTGGCCTGCTAAATGACAGCGCCCCTCCGCCGGGGCTGACCGCATGGCCCGCCGCGCGGCCACAGCTTTCGGCCATGCTGGGTGCGGTCATTCTGCTGTATCCTTATTGCGGCGTGATCAGCGGTGCCGGATCGGCGACATGGCCCGCAAACGCCCGAGGGTTGATGGTCCTTGCCGATAAGGACAGCATAGTTGATCCGCAAAAGTGCCGCGATATGGCAGAGGAGCTAAGGGCGCGCGGTGCAGAGATAGAGGTCATCACCTTGATGAATGCCGATCATGGCTTCGATCAAAAAGAGCATTCGGTGATTTCGACGCTGGAATATGATCAGGGCCTTGTGGATCAGACCAAGGCTGCAATCAATGAAATGCAATAGGTTGGGTCAGCGTAGCCACCTCGGCTATGGGGGCGCGAGCGATGCCCGGCTGGCAAAGATCAGAAAGTTTTGCCTCTGACGAGAGAAAAAACTGCCTAAAAGCAGTTGCGCAAAATTCAGATTTGAAGTCGGGATTGCCTTTTTGGCCAGAAAGGTTTGCTTCTCATAGACCGCACCTTAGTTTCCAGGCTGATTCTATCCTGTCCGGCGAAGTGGAGGCTCCGAGGCCGAGATCGACGCAAAGAGCCCATTGCGGTCATTCGGCTAAGCCGCGATGGGCAAGATCGCTTCGCAGGTGCAGCAGAACAGTGGGGCCCTCTGCGGCCATTTGGCATGCATGCCGATGCTGCGGTGCAGACCGTCAACCCTGTCGCTCATTGCTGCTCGCAGCGCTCTTATCCAGCAAGGATCGGATGGGCGCTGATAATCGCCAGATACTTCTTGGTGCTGTCGAAATTCGGTGGGGAATAGATATCGGCGGCAATATCCCAATACATGTCGTGATTTCCGATCATACTTGACTTCACCTCCGCATAGAAGCTGAGGGTGGCTGCTTAACGTCTATTCCTGCTCCAGATGATGAAGGCAGCGCGGATTTGTGCGCAGGGAACTGCAGGCTGAAACCTTGAGTTCCCGTGTTCCGATCAAGCCTCGACCAAAATTCAGGACAGTCGTCCATAATTTTATTTCACAAATGATCTATCTGTCGGTATGAGGGCGCGCATCCACACGACTCACCTGTCGATAGGTCGCGTGCAACCAGCCATCCAAGAGAGGCACAACATGCCGGACACCGCGCTCTCGAAAGAAGAAAAGCACGCGCAAAACCGCGCGAAGCTCTCGGCCGCGGCCCAGACGGTGTTGCAGCGGCAAGGCTATGCGAAGGCCTCTCTGCGCGATATCGCGGCAGAGGCAGGTGTATCTTTGAGTAAGCTTCACTACTATTTCAACGACAAGTCCCACCTGATGGTCTCGGCCTTCCGGGACCGCCAGACGCGCTTTGTCCGCGACATTCTTGATGTTTCAGCCGCCAGTGAGGACGTTGCCCTGCGGTGCAGACGAATGGCTGCACTTTGGGCAAGTCGGACAGTCGAGAACGGTCGTGCATTGCTGATCTGGTACGATCTGCGCAACCAGTCGCTGTTCGAGCCGGAGCTGAGGCCCGTCGTCGTCGAAATGGAGGGGATGCTCGTTGCAGCCATCCTACGCTTGGTGTCGGCCGAGGATGCGTCTGCGCCATTGATCGAAGAGATCCGCCTGCGCCACATCCCGATGCTTGGCGGACTTTTCCACCACAGCTTACAAAGAATAAGCTTTGGAGAGACCCTCGATCCCGAGATGCTCGAGCAAAGCTTTTCAGACGTCCTGCAGCAGATCGCGCAACGGATCGGCGCTGGTTCTGCTCTGTGAAAGCACACGGCCTAACATTCACCCCTGTCACCCTCCATTAAGGAGCGCAGACCCATGGAAGACCTGCCTACCCGACATCCCGCTGCCATTGAACATCTGCCGGGGTTTATCACAGCTCCTGGCCAAGCGGATCTAATGCTTAATTTCGTGATCGTTTTTCTTGTGCTCATGATCCTGCTCACAGGGGTCTTCTACCTAAAGCTCCACTCTCTCCCCGAGCGGATGATGCACGGGGGCCATCCTGCCCAGTTCCAGATCGTTGCAGTCATGGGGCTGATCTCGCTTCTGACCCATAACCAGATTTTCTGGATCGCGGCCTTACTGCTCGCGATGATCGACCTGCCGAACCTATTCTCGCCCTTGGCCTCTATGGCACGGTCGCTTCACCGGCTGTCCGTTCATCCGGGGCGGCGCGAGCGTCGCCGCACGCGGAGCGCGGCGGCTGCCAAAGATACCAAAGGCGCCCAGGCGCAGGCGGCACCCGACGACCTAGCGACCGACAGTGAGACCGACGTACTCGGTACCGAAAGCGCACAAGACCGCAACCTGACCGAGGGGAAAGCCGATGCTTGAGTTCCTGCTTTGCTCAATGGTCACAGTCCTTCCCGACTACCTTTACCGGAGGTTCGTTCAGGGGAAACGGCTCGGACGCGACATCAACCTCTATTCAGTTTGGTACGAGTTGAGATGGGGGATCACGGCCTGTATCCTGCTGACCATCAGCCTGATCACGATGATCTTCTATTTCCACCCCTCGACGACAAATGTCACCAAGGCTTTCCGCACGATCACGATCCAGCCCGAGGTGATCGGGCGCGTCGAGGAGGTCTACGTCACCCGTTTCGAACATGTCGATGCGGGGCAGCCTTTGTTCCGGATGGACGATGCTCGCCAGGCTGCGGCGCTGGATACGGCGCAGAAAGAACTCGCGGAACTCGAGGCTTCGGCCAAGGTCTCCCGGACTGAGCTTGAAGGGGTCGATGGGCGCATTGCGCAGGCCCAAGCCGCGCATGATTTGGCGCGCGACGATCTTCAGACCTATCAGGAATTGCGCCAGCGCAATGCCTCTACAACGACCCGTACCGAGCTGAACCGCCTGCAAGCCATTGTTGACGCTCGCGCCGGAGAGCTGTCAGCCGCCATGGCCAGCAAGCGCACGCTTCAGACCAAGATCGGATCTCTTCTGCCAGCCGAAATGGAAAGTGCGCGCGCAAAGGTCCACGAGGCGCAGGTCGCGCTGGACCGGACGACAGTTTATGCAGGTGTCGCGGGGAGGCTTCAGCATTTCACCCTGCGTCCGCGCTAGGTCATCAATCCGCTTATGCGTCCAGCGGGCAGTCTTGTCCCCGATGATGCCGGCGAAGAAACTCTTGTGGCGGGGTTCAACCAGAT
>NZ_DALZMB010000061.1:0-24654 GCF_032007265.1 Paracoccus sp. (in: a-proteobacteria)
CTAGGTCATGTTGACAAATGGCGGATCCAGAGACGGATCGACGTGATGTCAATGAAGCCGAGGAAGCTTTCCGCCGTCTTGTCGTAGCGGGTCGCGACACGCCTGGCGTTCTTGAGCTTGTTGAAGCAACGTTCGATCAGATTCCGCAGGCGATACAGCGAGCGATCGACACCAATCCGCTTCTTGCGGGACTTGCGCATCGGTATCACGGGCAGGACGTTGCGCGCCTCCATGCCTTCTCTGATCTTGTCTGCATCGTAGCCGCGATCCGCGAGCAGCACGCTCGGGCTGGGCAGATTATCCGCCATCACCAGATCGAAGCCGAGATAGTCCGACGTCTGGCCAGGTGTGATCTCTGTCCTCATGGGAAGCCCGTGTGCGTTGACGAGAAGGTGGATCTTGGTCGTAAAGCCACCTCGAGAACGGCCGAAACCCTGTCGTGGAGTCCCCCTTTAGCGCCCGCTGCCTGATGGTGGGCGCGGATCACGGTGCTGTCGATCATTTGCAGGGCGCTTGGCACGGCTCCGCTCTGGTTCAGAGCATCCATGATGTCCTCCCAGAGGCCCGCCAGTGTCCAGCGCCGGAACTGTCGGTAAACGCTTGACCATTTGCCGAACTCGCCAGGTAGGTCCCGCCATGGCGCCCCGGTTCGGGCAATCCAGAAAATCCCATCAAGGACGAGGCGGTGGTTGGTTGCTTTGCGTCCGTTCGGGGCGCGGACGGCGAGGATGAAGCGCTCAAAGAACGCCCATTCCTCGTCCGACATAAGGTCTCGTGCCAAGCTGGTCTCCATCGCAGATGCCAGCTTGAATCATACCCTACGCCCGAGGGGAATCCCTTTTGTCAACACGACCTAGGCAGGCGGATAGCAGTTTAGTTTACCCTATCGGTTGGACCGCAGGGCACTGGGATTTTAACAGCTTTAACAGAAGCTTACACTATTTTTGAAAATGTAAAAATCAGGCGGAGCTGATGGTTTCAAAAAGCCCTTTCAGACCGTTCTGGAACGGATCGAGCGCAAGAGCTCGCTCTTCGGCCCAGACAATCCACTCGCTGAGAGGTCTACCTTCAATGGCGGTATCACCCTCAATTTGCAGGCGGTGGCGTAGTTCGTCGATGAACGCCATAAGCCGATCGCGCTCCCGCCAGTTGTTTGCGTGCTACTGAAACCGACACCAGCGCTTGTGGTCTATCTCCAGCTGTCTTTGGCGCTCACGGCGTTCTGCCTGCTCTTGTTCGTAGCGGCGGTGCCATTCTGCGCGCTCCCGCGCCTCCTCTGCCAAAAGCGGCCCTGCCGCGATAATGGCGCTTACAATATCAGGCAGCATAATCGCCATCTTCTTCTTGGGCGTTTCAATCCAGTCGCGACTGCGACCATTGACGTAGGTGTCGAACCTCACGCGCAGAAAGCCAGAGGAAACAAGGCCTGTTTGGTGGTGATGAGGAAGGGCCGTCCACTTCCCTGCCCCTTCCATGATCTTTGTCGCCCTCGACATTTTCTCAGCGATTACGCACTTGAGCTCTTCCCGCTGACAAGGAATGTCACCTTGCCTGTAAGCTTGGCTTCGCCGATCTGTCCCCCCTTGCTTCTCGATCGCGCGAAACAGGGTGCTTGTCACCCTGAAGCGATATCGGTCACGCGCAGTGAGGTCGCTGATATGAGGAAGTGACCCTCCCCAAAAGTCGCGCGACCGTTGCCGGTTTTCCGCTCGACGGCTCTCCTGTAGCTGACGGTGCTCTGCGACCCATGCCTTCACCTTCGGGTGCAGCGCTCGCATATGGTCAAGGCTTTCGTCGTCTTCATCGAAGGGTGGTAGTTCCGCAACGGACTCAGCGTCGCGAGATGGGACGGACGCAGGTACTGGCGGTTTACCACTGCCCCGCGCTGGCTTGATTGAAGGGGAGGTCTTTTGGGGCGGTTCAAATGACGGCAAAGGAGGCATTTCAGGAGCACGGCCAACGGCCTTTTTCTGCCAGTAGCCCAAGGGTGGCGTGGGGATTTGGCGCTTTCGACAAAGAGCGGCCAAGCCTGGCCCGTTCGTCGCGAGTTGGGCGCCAAGCTTGCTCATGGGGGTCTGCCAGACCAGTTCGTAAAGTTCCTCGCGAGACATTTCCTCTGCGGGGCGGGTAACGATGTCATTCACGTGAGCCCTTTCTCTCTCGTAAATTCTCCATGAAATTGACTGCCGCCTTCGTACCACCCCTTTACTTGTACTTAATGTTGTACATATATAGGGAAGCAAAGGGGAGTCGACATGGATGTTATGACCTACTCAGACGCACGAGCTCAACTGAAGGGCGTCATGGATCGAGCGATCCACGACAAGCAGGAAGTTGTCGTGACGCGCAAGAAGGGCGAGTCCGTTGTGGTCGTGTCCTTGGACACTTGGAACGCCGTCAACGAGACGTTGCACCTCTTGTCCACACCGAAAAACGCATCCCGCTTGCGCGCGTCGATCGCGCAACTCGATGCTGGAACTGGCGAAGAGCGTGAGCTGACCGAGTGAAGCTGGTTTTTTCGGATCAGGCCTGGGAAGATTATCAGTACTGGGTCAGCACCAACGACAAGGTACGTGACCGGATCAACGAGCTGATCAAGCAATGCAAGCGGACCCCCTTCAAGGGAACCGGCAAGCCGGAACCTTTGAAGGGCGATTTGACTGGCTGGTGGTCCCGGCGAATTACTCAAGAAGATCGAATGGTCTACCGGGTCAGTGGAGCTGGCGATGGCCAAAGCCTAGAGATTGCGCAACTGCGGTTCCATTACTGAAAACCCGTAGGGTTGAACGACCTAGATGTGACGAGGTCGAACGTCTCAAAGCACCCTCGAATTTAACTCTAACTATGTCATTAAAGTTAACTCTATAATTAATGTTAACGACATAGTTGATGTTAGAGTTAAACGCAGGCAATCTACCGCCATGTATGTAATCACCTTCGCAAACCCGAAAGGCGGCTCGGGGAAAACTACGTCCGCCATGCTCTTGGCTGAACAGATCGCTATTTCTGGCGGTCGCGTTGCGATTCTCGATCTGGACCCAAATGCCAACATCCTTGCATGGGCCCAGACGCGCGAAGCCGAAGGTAGAGACGTTCCTTTCACAGTTCATGCGCGACCGCAGGCCGAAGAGACGGTCGAGCTCATCGACAGCCTATCCGATGAGGCTGACTATCTCATTATCGACCTTGAAGGGTCGAAGGATCAGATCGTCACTTTCGCGCTATCGCGGACAGATTTGTGCATCATCCCGCTCGATGGCTCGCCTATGGAAGCCCGGCAAGCCGCGCAAGCGGTTCGCTTGGTACAAACCACAGCAAACATGATCCGCGCGCAAATCAACTACGCCCTCTTGTTCACTCGCACCAACGCCGCGTTCCAGACCACGGATGAGCGCGACGTGCGGCAAGAAATGGAGCTCAACAACATCCCGACGCTACCCGTTCGGATCGCCAAGCGCGCGCCTTACACCCGCATCTTCCGGGACGGTGTGCTCTTGTCAGAGCTGCCTGACATCGTGACGCAAGAAATGCAGGGCAAAACCGCGTCTGTATCCGACAAGGCCATGAAGCAGGTGACCGGAGCCATCGAGAATGCCCGCGACTACGCACAAACCGTCATTGCAACCCTTACCAAGGAGCAAGTGGCATGAGCGGGAAATACGGCTTCTCAGGCGGGATCGACCTGCCCAAGACAACACCGGCACCCAAGCCTCGGCCAAAGGTCGATGGCAGCTCATTAAGCGAGGCCGTCAGAGCCGGTGCCGATCTTGGCTTCGTCAACAGGGAACCAACGACGCGCCTTAAACCTGGCCCCAAACGCAAAGAGCCGCAGGACAAAGTTTCGATACCTGGCCCGAAGCGCGTGGTGGATGATTTTCGGGCTTTTTGTTCAACGCGCGATCTTACCCTTTGGCAGGGCTTGGAGTTGTTGCTTGAAGAACAGAAGGGTAGAAGCGGCTAAGGGTTGCCGCGTTTCTCAAAGATTTTCCGGCAGAACCCTAAGAATGCCCTGTCCGGGTTGGCCGGAGCATCGAGACCACCGTCGGCCATCCATTCGCGCCATTCTTGCTCTAGCGTGTAGATGTCCCATCCCGGCGCAACCTTACGGGCTTCCTGATAAACGTCAGGGCTCAAACGGATCGCCCCGGATGGAGCCGCCAGAGCTTGCGGCTTTTCCGCGTGACGGTTTACAAATACGACCATGTTTTCGTCTAACCGGACTGAATAGTCCGGCATGTGATTGTACGCCTCATCTTGAGCGACAATGTTGCCGACCAGCCGCTTAAACTCGCGAGAGGTCGAAGCCGATCCGCACTTGTCTTGCAAAGCAGAAAGACTGATTTTCCACTCTTTCTTCGAGCCACAGTGCTTGCGGGCGATCTCATAGATGCGCCGCTCTAATGGCTTACGCAGCCGGAAATAGTTCCGGTGGAGGGTCAAAACTTCATGCGCTTGGATCGCGTTGAACACCCAATCAGAGAGTTGCACTTCGATTTCCTGCATCCGACCATCACGGGTTTCACGTACGATACGAGCGCGGTCGATGATGCTAAAAATATCCAATTGCTCGACATCGCCGGTCACGATGTTCGTCTCAATCTGTGTCCCTTGCAGCCGGGCGAGGGCGCTTCGAAGGCCGCTATATCCACGCCCATCTGATGGCCGGTTCGTTGCTTTCAGGAGGTCGAACGCCTTCAGGCGAACGATTTTTGAAACCTTCTGACCTTTGTTGATAGCTGCCATAATTTGACTGATGCAGTAGATCAGCACATCGCGATCGTGGATCGTTGCCAGACCATCGGACGAAGGTTTCACTTCGAGATAGTTTCGCCCCGTCCCATCTTCGTATCGCCGCACTCGGTGATCTGGTTTTGTAGAAAGCGAGAAAATCGGATGCGCCATCGAAGCCATGTCACCCTTGGGTGCGGCATCAAAGATATCGCATACAAAAAAGTCGCCTTGTTCCTGCCGATCTGGCAGCAAGGGAGAGCGGTCGCCGTCTTTCGTGATTTCACACACCATGACCTATGTTTCGTGATTTCACACACACGGTCAAGCCCTTTCGTGATTTCACACACAGGCGTAGAGCTTTCGTGTCTTTACACACATTATTTCGTGTCTTTACACACGCTTTATCGTGACTCTACACACAGACCACTTCTAAAAGCTTAATGAATTCATAGGGCTATGAACACTTATCCACAGCGTAACACATTATATAACACATATTTAACACTACAAATTCCCCATCATTTCAGCAGCGGTTTCCAAACCCGAACGCATGGAAAAGTGCTCGCAGCTAAGAATGCGCGCGAAAGGCAGCGAAACGTACCTCAGTTCAAAGGGTTCTGATCGAATCTTCCACGGTAGGTCTTGCTCTTGAAATACACATTCTGCTTGGCCTTGAGCGGGTTGCGGTTGCCTACCAGCAGCAGCAGATCATCAGCCTTCATGCCAGTGATCTGTTCAGCGGTCATGAGCTTCTGACGTTGCTCTGAATAGGAAAAATCCCGCCCCTCGTTCGGAGCCTTCCCCTCGGCCTTGTTGCAGAAGTCGGCTTCAGGACATGATGGCCCTTTCCCCAGCTGAGGTCAGGCCACGCGTTCGATCTCGGCGGTGCCGAGGGCGTTGAAGCGGTTCATCAGGGCGACGCGGATGTGGATCTCGGCTGTCTGGCGGTCGGGGTCCCTCGACGCGATCCGCTCGCCGAAGGATTTCAGATTCCTCATCCGGGCCTCGACCCGGCTGCGGACATGATAGCCGGACCACCTTTTCCAGATCGTCCGGCCGAGGCGCTGGGTTGCCCTCAGGATGTCGTTGCGGGCCAAGGCGGCGGGGCAATCTTCTTTCCAGAGGCGGCCATTTCTGCGGATGGGAATGATCCCTGTGCCACCTCGCGCAAGGATCGCCGAATGACAACGGCGGGTGTCGAAGGCGCCATCACCGGTAACGGTGCCGATTTCCTCGTCTTCCGGGATCTGGTCCAGAAGATCAGGGAGCACGGGGCTGTCGCCCTCGCGGCTAGAGGTGAATTCCACCGCCCGGATGTCGCCGGTCGCCGTGTCCATCGCCAGATGGACCTTGCGGTACTGGCGGCGGCGGTGGGTGCCATGCTTCCTCGCCAGCCACTCTCCGTCGCCCAGGAACTTGATTCCCGGTGCTATCCACCAGCAGGTTCAGAGGGCCCGGAGCCCGGCGCGACGAAAGCTGGACCACGATTGTCTTCTGGCGGCGGCTGAGCGTGGAGAAGTCCGGGACCGGCCAGTCCAGACCAGCCATCTCGAGGATGCTGGCGACCATTCCGGTCGTTTGCCGAAGCGGCAGGCCGAAGAGCACCTTGATCATCAGACAGAACTGGATGGCGGCGTCGGAGAAGACCGGCGGACGTCCGGGCTTGCCTGCCTTCGGCGCAAGCCAGTCCATGTCCCGGTCTAGCCAGACGAGCAGAGATCCGCGCCGCTTCAGCGCGTCGTTATAGGATTTCCAGTTGGTCGTACGGTAGCGGGCAGGTTCGGGCTTGCTCATGGCAGGCTCTTAACCCACCGGATTCACGCCGTGAATCCCGGAAGCTCATGAGTTCTGCAACAACGCTCTGCTGACCGCCATCGTCGCGGGCATTCCCGCGGCCAAGGTGGTGCCGACGCTGCTTGACGGCTTCGGCGGCACGCTGGCCACCGTCGCCCTGCTGGTCGGCTTCGGCGGCATGATCGGCCGCCTGCTCGAGGTGACGGGCGGGGCGCAGGTGCTGGCCGACCGGCTGATCAACAAGTTCGGGCCGGACCGCGCGCCCTTTGCGCTGGGTATCGCCTCGCTGCTGTTCGGCTTTCCGATCTTTTTCGACGCCGGGCTGGTGGTGATGCTGCCGATCATCTTCAGCGTGGCGCTGCGCTTTGGCGGCTCGGTGCTGCTTTACGCGCTGCCCTCGGCGGGGGCTTTCGCGGTGATGCACGCTTTCGTTCCGCCGCATCCCGCCCCGTCGCCGCGGGCGAGCTTCTGGGCGCCGACATCGGGCTATTGCTGATCGTCGGCCTGACGCTGGCGATCCCGACCTGGTTCCTGGGCAGCTATCTGTTCAGCAAATGGGCCGGGCACCGCTTCGTCCTGCCGGTGCCGCAGATCCTGGGCGCGGCCGAGGAAAAGCTGGACCGCGTGCCGCCCGCCTTCGGCACCGTGCTGTTCGTGCTGCTGCTGCCGCTGGCGCTGATCTTTCTGAACACCGGGCTGAACACGCTGGCGACCATGGGCATCGTCGATGGCGAAGCCGGCTGGGTCACGGTGATGCGGCTGCTCGGCCAGACGCCGGTGGCGCTGCTGATCACCGTCATCGTGGCCATGGCCCTGCTGGGCAAGGGCCGCGCGGCCTCCGAGGTCGAAAAGCTGATGGACAGCGCGCTGGGACCGATCTGCGCCATCATCCTCGTGACCGGCGCCGGCGGCATGTTCGGCGGCGTGCTGCGCGCCAGCGGCATCGGTCAGGCGCTGGCCGGCAGTCTGGAAAGCGTCGGCATGCCGCTGATCGTCGCGGCATTCGTGATCTCGACCGCGCTGCGGGTGGCGCAGGGCTCGGCCACGGTGGCACTGACGACGACGGCTGGGCTGATCGCGCCGACGGTCGCCGCGACGACCGGGCTGTCCGAACTCGACCGCTGCTTTCTGGTCATCGCCATCGCCGGCGGCGCCACCGTGCTCAGCCATTTCAACGACTCGGGCTTCTGGCTGGTCGGGCGCTTCCTGAACATGGATGAAAAGACCACGCTGAAGACCTGGACCGTGATGGAGACGCTGCTGGGCAGCATCGGCTTTGCCCTTGCGGCCCTGGGCTGGTGGCTGCTGTGAGCGGGCTGATGCATATCGTCGTCATGGGCGTCTCGGGCAGCGGCAAAAGCACCACCGGCGGCGCGCTGGCGCAGCGGCTGGGCTGGCCCTTCATCGAGGGCGACAGCTTCCACCCCCGCGCCAATCTCGAAAAGATGGCGGCCGGCCAGCCGCTGGACGACGACCGCGCGCCATGGCTGCACGCGCTGGCCGCCGAATTCGCCCGCAACGAGGCGGCGGGCCAAAGCTCGGTCATGGGCTGTTCGGCGCTGAAACGGGCCTATCGCGACATCCTGCGCAGCGGCGCGCCGCGCGTGCGCTTCCTGCATGTGCACGGCAGCCGCGCGATCCTCGAGGACCGGCTGTCGCATCGCGAGGGGCATTTCTTCCCGGCCAAGCTGCTCGATTCGCAACTGGCCACGCTCGAGATGCTGGCCCCGGACGAGGATGGCGTCATGGTGGACATGGCGCTGCCGGTCGCGGAGCAGGTGACGCAGGCCCTGCGGCTGCTCGACCTGCCCTAGCGGCGCCCCTGCCCCGCGGCCCGGCTCGGCGACGCATGCCGCAGCCGACCGCCGCAACCCGAACCCGCAGCCCGCGCCACGGTTGCGGGAATGGCTGTGGCCGCGCAGCCCAAGGCGGCCAGTTCGCCCGCCACCCGGGGCACATCACCCCCCGCACCCGCGCAGGGTGCGACACTTGGTCCGCCCTGTCGCGGAACCCCCCGGACCGCGAAAGGTTGAGTGGCACGGCAGAGACATGTCCCTCCGCGTTCCAGCCCTCCCGCCCGGTCGCAGCACTGTCCCGCCGCACAGACGCATCAGACAGGAGCACCTTCATGAGCGCCGACGATCCCCGCCCCTTCCGGGTCGAAAACGACAGCACCGCCGCCTATTGGTCCAACCGCCCCGAAAACACGATGCCGATCCCGGACATGATGGGCGCCTATATGCGTAACCGCCCCTGGCCCGCCAATCAGGTCCCGGGACGCCGCGCCTGGATCATAGGCAGCGGCATCGCGGGGCTGGCGGCGGCCTTTTACCTGATCCGCGACGGCGGCATGCAGGGCAAGGACATCACCATTCTGGATGCGCTGGACGTCGCCGGCGGCTCTCTGGACGGGGCCGGCAATGCCGAGGACGGCTATATCATCCGCGGCGGGCGCGAGATGAATTTCAATTACGACAACCTCTGGGACATGTTCCAGGACGTGCAGGCGCTGGAACTGCCCGAGGGTTACAGCGTGTTGGACGAATACCGGCTGGTCAATGACAACGACCCGAACTGGTCCAAGGCGCGGCTGATGCACAATCAGGGCGAGATCAAGGATTTCTCGACCTTCGGCCTGTCGAAACCCCAGCAATGGGAGCTGATCCGCCTGCTTCTGAAGCGCAAGGAGGATCTGGATGACCTGACCATCGAGGATTACTTCAGCGAAGGCTTCCTGCAATCGAATTTCTGGTTCCTGTGGCGCTCGATGTTCGCCTTTGAAAACTGGCAGAGCCTGCTGGAGATGAAGCTCTACATGCACCGCTTCCTCGATTCCATCGACGGTTTCGCGGATATGTCCTGTCTGGTGTTTCCGAAATACAATCAACACGATACATTCGTGAAACCGCTGGTCGAGCATCTGAAGAAGCACGGCGTCAAGGTGCAGTTCGGCACCCGCGCCTATGATCTCGAGATGACCGAGGCCGAAGGTCAGCGCACCGTGACCGGCATCCGCGCCCGTGTGAATGGCGCCGATACGCTGCTGCCGGTGGCCGAACAGGACGTGGTCTTTGCCCTGACCGGCTCGATGACCGAGGGCACGGCCTATGGCGACATGGACCACGCCCCGGTGCTCGAGCGCGACCGCCACAACCCCGGCCCCGACAGCGACTGGGCCTTGTGGCAGAACCTCGCCGCGAAATCGCCGGTCTTCGGCAAGCCACAGAAATTCTATGGCGACACCAGCCGCTCGATGTGGGAATCGGCGACGCTGACCTGCAAGCCCTCGCCGCTGGTCGACCGGCTGAAGGAACTGTCGGTCAACGATCCCTATTCCGGCAAGACGGTGACGGGCGGCATCATCACCTTTACCGATTCGAACTGGGTGATGAGCGTGACCTGCAACCGCCAGCCGCATTTCCCCGGCCAGCCCGGCGACGTACTGGTGCTGTGGGTCTATGCGCTGCTGATGGACAAGGACGGCAACAAGGTCGCCAAACCGATGCCCGCCTGCACCGGGCGCGAGATCCTCGAGGAATTGTGCCACCATCTCGGCGTCGCCGATGTCGATGCGGTGGCGGAGAATACCAAGGTGCGGCTGGCGCTGATGCCCTATATCACCGCGATGTTCATGCCGCGCGCCGCCGGCGACCGGCCGCATGTCGTGCCCGAGGGCTGCACCAATCTGGCGCTGATGGGGCAATTCGTGGAAACCGCGAACGACATCGTCTTTACCATGGACAGCTCGATCCGCACCGCCCGGATCGGGGTCTATAGCCTGCTCGGGCTGCGAAAGCAGGTGCCCGACATCAGCCCGACGCAATATGACATCCGCACGCTGATCCGGGGCGCGCGGGCGATCAACAGCAACCAGCCCTTCCCGGGCGAGCGGCTGCTGCATCGGCTGCTGGGCAAGACCTATTACGCCCATATCCTGCCGCCCCTGCCCGAGGGCGAGCGCTCGACCCGCGAAACCGCCGAGAGCGAGCTGAAGCAATGGCTCGGCAAGGGCGGCGAGGCGCTGAGCACGGTCGGCGGCTGGTTGCAGAAGGTCCGCGACGAATTCCGGGAACGCACCCGGAAGTAAATGGAGGGGCGCCCCTGCCCCGCCGTCCCGGGTCGGTCCGGTCGAAGCACCGGGGGCTCTGCCCCCGGACCCCCGGGGTATTTCCAAAACAAAGAAGGCCAAGGGGTGGACGAAGGTCGCGGCGTTTGTTCCCGTTATGTTCTAGGCCGTGTTGACAAAAGGGATTCCCGGGGCGCGCTGATCATGATTCAAGCTGGTATCTGCGATGGAGACCAGCTTGGCACGAGACCTGATGTCGGACGAGGAATGGGCGTTCCATGAGCCCTTCATTCGGGCTGTCCGCGCCCCGAACGGACGCAAGCCAGTGAACCATCGTATTGTTCTGGATGGTATTTTCTGGATCGCCCGCACCGGCGCGCCTTGGCGTGACTTGCCCGAGGAGTTCGGCAAGTGGTCCTCTGTCTACCGCCAGTTCCGACGCTGGACGCTGGCCGGGCTGTGGGAGCAGATCATGGAGGCGTTGAACGAGAGCGGGGCGGTCCCCGACGCCCTGCAGATGATCGACAGCACCGTGATCCGCGCCCATCATCAGGCAGCGGGCGCAAAAGGGGGACTCCGCGCCAGGGTTTCGGCCGTTCGAGGGGTGGCTTTACGACCAAGATCCACCTCCGCGTCAACAGTGCCGGCCTGCCGATGAGGACGGAGATCACGCCCGGCCAGACATCGGACTATCTCGGCTTCGATCTGGTGATGGCCGACAACCTGCCCGAGCCCTCCGTCCTGCTGGCCGATCGTGGCTACGATTCTGACAATGTTCGCAAGACCATGGAGGCGCGCGACGTGCTGCCGGTGATCCCCATGCGGAAAACCCGCAAGCTGCGGGTGGCGGTGGATCGCACCCTCTACCGGTTGCGCAACCTCGTCGAACGCTGCTTCAACAGGCTGAAAAACGCCCGCCGCGTCGCCACCCGCTACGACAAGACCGCCGAAAGCTTCCTGGGTTTCATCGACATCACGTCCATCCGCCTCTGGCTGCGTCATTTGTCAACATGACCTAGGTCCTGCAAGATGGGCCAAAGCTGGATGCCGTAACCGGCCATCAACCCCATAGCGCGCTCCACAGGCTCCAGACGGCCGAGGGCGGCAAATTTCGTCCAGCAAGAAGAGCACAGGGCCGCTGGGGGCCGTCCTGGCACTCTCAGAGCCTCCTGATGGCTCCGAGAGTGCCTTAGGGCCGCTCTGAGCCTCTGTGGCCGCCTCAGGAGGCCTGTGGCGCTCCTGGGGCCTCTCCGCGTCTCTGGCAATGTCCTAAAGCGCCTGGGCGACCATCAGGCGTAGCCAGCGGCTGTGGGTGTCGAGCCGATTGGGCGGCAAGACCAGAAAGACCGAGATGATGCCGCGTCTCAGGTCTGCGAAATCGAGATCGCTGCGGGCAAGGGCGGCGGTGATGCGGGGGCTGTCGAGGAAGTGGGTATGGCGCTGCGCATTCGAAAGGACGGACGCCGCTTCCCTGTCGGCCTTGCCGAGGAAGCGATTGGCCGCGCGGGCGATCAGGCCATGGGCGGCCTCGCTTTCCTGCATCAGCTCCAGAAGCGCGCGGAGCCGCTCGGGCGGTAGGGTCAGGTATTCCCGGACGGAGGCCAGCGTGCGCCGTCCGGCTTCTTCGTGGCAGACGACAAAGAGGATCAGCCCGGCGAGCAGGGCTTTGGCTTCTTCGTTCCAATGCGCTTCCGCGACCTGTCCGGGCGGATCCATGACCAGCGCTTCGGCGAGCGCGGCCGCGTCCTCACCGAGATCCGGACTCCCCCGCTGCAGCCGATCGAGCGGATTGCAGGCGGCGGTCGGCAGGCCGGTGACACCGAAGGGGTCGAAGACATGGACCGGCCCCAGTCCGGATCTGGCGCGGGCGGTGATGCGGGCATTCTCGCCTTTGGGGTCGATGACCAGAACCGAGCGCTTCGCGGTGAGCAGGTTCGGGATGATTGTCCCCACGCCCTTGCCGGCGCGGGTCGGGGCGAGGGTCAGCAGATGGGCCGGTCCGTCATAGCGCAGCAGGCGGCCACTCTCGGCATCGCGTCCAATCAAGAGGCCGTCGCCGCGCTGGAGCGCTGCGCGCTCCTTGCGGGTGCTCAGGCGGGCCGAGCCATGGCTGTCTCCACGCCGCAGGAAGTTGAGGGAGAGGCCGGTATAATCGGACCAGTGCAGCAGCCCGAGGCTGATTGCCGGGATCAGGCAGAGGCCAAAGCCGAGCATCCCCAAGGCGGTGGACGGCAGGTCGCTGAGCATCTCGGTGCCGGCGAACAGACCGCGCAGCATCGAGAAGAGGAGGAAGCCGCCCGCAAGGCTGCAGGCGAGAAAAAACAGAAAGGTGCCGATCAACCAGGGCACGCCAATCACCAGCCCCAGCGTTGTGGCGAAAAAGCGGTGCAGGCGTGCGAGCAGCCTCATGCGCCAGGTCCCGAATCCTCCGGTTTGGGCCTTTCCGGTTCCCAGCCCTCAAAAGTCTTGCGGTCCTGTTCACGGGGGAGGTTGCGAATGAGGCGATCTAGCATGGCACGGGCATTGTCGTCGCGGCTGGCGAGATCGGTGAGGGCGCCGCCGAGGATCACCTTGCGGCGGGTATCCAGTTTGCGCTCTTTGGCGGCTTCACGGTTCTTGAGGGCCTGAAGACGGGCACGGGCTTGATCATAGCGCTTCTGGGCACGGTCGAGTTCGGTCTCGGTCATGTTAACTATCCCGAAGATTGAAAATTGACGGCGTGAAATGTCTGATTGAACGGTTCAAATCTATCGTTTACCCTGTGGCCTGTAAAGGACAAGGGCGCACTTATGCAAACTTCTCGCCTCCGGCTCCAAGATTTGCGTGCGATCTCTTCGGGGCATTGCCCCGGCCGATGGCCAACCCCGTCGCCGCGCGCTGCGGCGATATGGAAGAGCGCGCCGCCTCTTCCAAACCATCTCACGCCAGCATGGGCTGTTGGATGGCCCGCTGCCGCCCGCTTGCCGATCCGTGACCTCGCCCCTGCATGGGGGGCTGGTCGGGATCGATTGCGCGGGCGGCAGATGGTGCGGCGGCTGTGGCCCCCGGTGGGGCCGGCCACGCACCAGGCTTGCGGGGGGCAAGCCGTCTCGCTCCTGTGCGCCCAGCCTTGTGGTGGGCGGCGCACAGGAGCGAGATCCGCCCATGGCGCGTTTCCCTGCATGGGGGGAGGCGCTGGCGGGCGGGCGGCACCGGAGCGGGTCGCGCCTGCCGGGGCGCAGGACCCTTGCTCTGCGACGCGGTGTGCTGGCCTCGGGGCCAGTCTGCGGGCTGCATCGCGGCCGCAGCGGTCTTTGCGGAGAGGGGTCGCATGGCGAGCTACCACCTCTCGGTAAAGACCGTGAAGCGCAGCGCCGGTCGATCGGCGACGGCGGCTGCCGCCTATCGCTCGGGCAGTGTCATCGCCTGCGAGCGTGAGGGCCGCGTGCATGATTACACTGCCAAGCGCGGGGTTCAGGATTGCTTTATCCTGGCCCCCGAGGGCGCTCCTGACTGGGTGCAGGAGCGGGCGGCTTTGTGGAATGCCGCCGAGGCGCGCGAGAGCCGCAGCAATTCCGTCACCGCCCGCGAATGGGAGTTGGCGCTGCCGTCCGAACTGACGGATGCGGAGCGCCTGACGCTGGCGCGGGACTTCGCGCAGGCGCTTGTGGCGCGCTTTGGCGTGGTCGCTGATGTTGCGGTGCATGCACCCCATGCCGAGGGCGATCAGCGCAACCACCATGTCCATATCCTGACCACCACACGGGTCATGGGCCCCGAGGGTCTCGGGGCCAAGACCCGGATCCTCGATGCCGCGAAAACCGGCGGCGTCGAGATCGAGGCGATGCGGGCGGTTTGGGCCGGGTTGCAGAACCGGGCGCTGGAGCTGGCCGGGACCGGGGAGAGGGTCGATCATCGCTCGCTCGAGTCGCAGCGCGAAGCGGCCTTAGAGCGGGGCGATGATCTGGCGGCCGAGGCGCTGGACCGCGGCCCCGAGGTCAAGCTTGGCCCGGCGGTCAATGCGATGGAGCGGCGGGCGCAACGCGAGGCGGCGGCAGAGGGGCGGGACTACGTTCCGGTGACGGTACGCGGCGCTGCGGTTTATTCGGCGCGTAAGGCGCGGGCGCTGGTTGCCGAGTTGCGCGAGCGGGTCGAGGAGCTGCGCGCGGCTTACGCGCTGGCGCGCGAGCAGAGCGAGGGGCGGATCCCGGCCGGGCTTGCCGCGCTGCGGGCGCTTCGGGCGAAGGGTGTCGCTGCAGAGTTCGAGGGGGGGCCGGTTGCGGGGCTGGGCGACATCAAGACGCGGCTGGCAGGCATCCTGCAGCGGGACGGGGAGGAGAAAGCCGTAGGCCAGAGCTCTGTCCCGGAGCCTGCGATCGAGGCGCGGCTGCCCGAAGTTTTGGGGCGCAGGGCGGGTGACGAGGAGGTCGCTCCGGTGGCGCGGCGCAATCCGCGTCTGATCTCGGCCCTGGCCCAGATTGCGGAGAGGGTTGCCCGTCGGGAGCAGCTAGGCTTCTCCAACCCTGCCCAAGCGCGCGCGTTCTTTGACGATCTCAGGGGAAGCTATGGTGGGGCTGTGCTCGGCCAGCTGGCTGGTGGTGATGATCATGCGTTGGTGGGCGACTTCCCGGATGCGGCTCTGCGCAGGCAGGTCGCGATCGGGATGGTCGTGCTCGGGCGCAGCTATGGCGAGATGGAACGTGAAGGTCTCAGGGAGGTAAGCCCTGAGTTCACGCGCGAACAGGATGGTGGCTGGGAGCTGTGAGCGGTTGGAACAAAGGTTACTACCAAATATATGGCCTCTACGTGTTTGCTCCGACGGTTAGCTGATCGACAGGTCCGGATGGTCGCGTTCGACCATCCGCGCCTCATCTCCCATCCAAAGGCTTCAGTTTTTTTTCCAAAAAAGATTTGGCCACCGCCAGTTCTCCAATCTTGGCATGCAGATCCCGGACCTGATCCTCGGTGAGGACGGCGCGTGGTATTATGCGACGACTGCCTTTCCGTTGAAGACCTCGTGCAGAAGCGCGGGGATCAGGGCGTCTGCGTCGCGGGCGGATGCCTCGCGGATGGCGCGGATGCGGCGGGCTTTGGCCTGAAGGCGATCAAACCAGTGCTGGGCTTCGAGGGGCGGCACGGGGACTCCGATAGTTTCAAGTTTTTTCAGGCCTAGTGTCCGGTTGCGTCCGGCCCCGCCGGGTGAGGCTTCGCCCAGACGTTGCAGCCCATCCGGCGATTGGAAATAGAAGAGCAGAAAGTCGGCCGTAGCAACCGTGGGTTTGGGTATGCAGGACAGGAAGCGATGCGATCCGACGCGACCGGCATCTTCCGGTCGGGCGATGGCGACGGCCCCTTCCCATGCAAACACGATATTGAAGAGCAGATCACCGGAGACGATCTCGAACAGCTTCTTGGTGCCTACCTCGGCACCTGCCAGCGCGGGCTTGTGGAACGTACCGCGACCGAAGGAGCGGACGCCGAGTTCGGGGTATTCGCGGTCCGGTTCAATCTCCACTGGGCGGCGGATCAGGGGGGCGACCTCGGCCATGGGGCGGCGGGGGGCGGCTTTGATGCAGCGGGCGAAAGCATTGGCCAGCATCGCCTGCAGGTCGGCCTCCATCGCGGCGGCGGCCTCTGCCCGCGCCCTGACCAGCCCCGCTACCCGATCCAGCCGCGCCACGATGCGCTGCTGCTCGTCGAGGGGAGGAAGGGGGATGAGATAGCCAAGCACATTCGATGGCCGAATTGCGGCATAGTTCGTAGAGCCGCGCGCCTTCACCTGTTCGAGGAAATCGGGTGTCCGTGAATACCATTCGAGGAAGCCGCGAAGCAGCTTCGCCTCGTCAACCTCGAACAGGAAATAGTGGCTGCTGACGATTGCGCCGTCGAGTTCCTCGGGAACGATACCATAGCCCCCAAGCTTGGCGTCAATCTCCGCCACCAGAAATTCGCCTGTGCGGCAGACCTGCTGTCGCTTCGTCTTGATTTCTGCACCCGCCACGCGGTCACGCAGGATTATGCCCCTCGCAGAAGTCTGCACACGGCAACGCGCATAGGTTTCATCCGGCGCAATTTCGATGAAGTCTTTGCGCTGGGAGATTATCTCCCCCAGCCGAACCAAGGGCCAGCCCATCACGTACCCTCCGCGAGTTCCGCGCGGATCTCGTCCATGATCGCCATGATCTCGCGCTCGCGGCCGATGATGGCATCGACGATTTCATCCGGCTGGCGGTGATCCTCGGCCTCCAGCGCATGGGGGTTCTTGAGGTCGAGATTGCAGGCGATGACCCGACGATCGGTGTCGCGCTGGATCAGGCAGGTTGCAGAAACCTTCCAGGCGCGCTCGTTTTCCTCGCGGTTCTTCCACCATTCGAGGCAGTCCGCGAACTCCTCATAGGCCATGGGCGCGGTCTTGGAATATTTCTTGCGACCCTCAGGCAGCGGCATCTCATAATACCAGATGTCCTTCGTCGGTCCGCTGGTGTCGAAGAAGATCAGATTTGCCGGGATGTCGGTGTAGGGCGCGAAGACGCCTTCGCGCAGGCGGACCACCGTGTGCAGGTTGAACTTTTCCAGCAGGTCAGCCTTGATGCGCGCCGAGATGCCATCGCCGAACAGCGTGCCGTGCGGAACAACGACGGCGGCGCGGCCGCGCCCGGCGCGTTTCAGCCGCCGCATGATCAGTTGCAGGAACAACAGAGCGGTTTCGGCCGTGCGCCGGTCCTCGGGGAAGTTGTTGAGGATCCCCGCCTCCTCCTCACCGCCGAAGGGCGGGTTGGTGAGAATGATGTTCACACGCTGGCCCTCGCCGATCTCGTTGAGGCGAAAGCGGAGGGCGTTGCCGGGGTCGATCTTCGGGGCGTGGAGTCCATGCAGCAGCAGGTTCATCTGCGCCAGCAGGAAGGGAAGCGACTTCGCCTCGCCGCCCATGATGCTCGCGTCCTGCAGAATGCGGCGCTTTTCGACGGTGTCGGCCTGGCGCTCCAGATGCAGAAAGGATTCAGTCAAAAATCCGGCGGTGCCGCATGCTGGATCGAGAATGGTTTCGCCAAGCTGCGGATCGGAAACCTCGACCATGAAGCGCACGACGGGGCGCGGGGTGTAGAACTCGCCCGAGTCGCCCGCTGCGTCGCGCATCTCGCGCAGCAGGGTTTCATAGAGACGACCAAGGACATGAACCTCCTCGGATGAATCGAAGTGGATGCCATCAATGAGGTTGACCACATCGCGCAGCAGGTAGCCGCTTTCCATGCGGTTGGCGAAACCCTGAAAGACGGTGGCGATGACGTCGCGCCGCTCGCGTCGGCCGTTGTCACCACGCAAGGCACGCAGATAGGCGAACAGGCCCGGGCCTTTGGTTCCGTCCGGGCGTTCGGCCTTTTCGGCCGTCAGGAAGGTCAGAAGGTCAGGGCCAGTGATGCCGTCCACCTCGGCCGCCCAGTCACGCCAGCGATAGGGCGGCTCGATGATCGGGCGGTATTCCTTCCCGGCCAATTCGGCGCGTTCCTCCTCGATGCGTTCCATGTCATCTAGGAATTTCAGGAACATGATCCAGGTCAGCATCGGCAGCCGGTCTAGGTCACCGTTCAGCCCCTTGTCCTTGCGCATGATTTTGCGCGCGGACTTGATGATGCTGTCGAGACGTTGTGCGGTCGTCAATTGCTTGGGCGCAGCCTTCTTGCGGGCGGGTTTGGCCATGGGGGTCGTCCTTCAGGTCAGGCAGTATAAAGCAGTCGCTGCAACTCGGTGACGGCGCTGCGAAGCTCCCTTCCCCCGCCGAAGCGTCTGGCGATCTCTATGACGTTGCCCCATTCATTGAAAGGCGGCACTTCGAGAATGTCGGGCAGCTTGAACTGGGCGCTGCCGTGTTCAGCGTATTTTTCCAGAACGGCGTCGAGGATTTCGCGCGCCTCGGGACTGAACTCGGCGAGAAAGGCGTCCTGTTCCCGCAGCAGATGGTCGGCACGCTCGCGTCTGGTCCGCAGGGGCATGTTGTAGGCGAGATGGCACAGCAGATCGAACGGGTCAGCCTCGGGCTTGCCCACGGCTTCGGCCAAGGTGTCGAGGTCGATGCCCTTTTCCTCCAGCCGCTCGATGATTTCAGCGCGCCTTTCAGGGTCAAGCCAGTCGGTGCGCAGCTCCGAGGCATTGGGATAGAGGGTGCGCACTTTGTCGCCGGTGTAGTCGGTCAACTGCCGGCAGGCGAGCTTCCTGCCCTCGGCATCGAGCTCATAGACCAGGTGGCGGACGACTGACACTTCGCCGCCATCAACATAGAACTTGCGCGGTCCTGGTTCAGGCTCGGGATCGTCCAAAGGCCGTTCCGGACCCTCGGGAAGGTCGCCGGGTTCGGGCATCACATCCTCGGCCTCGCGCTCCTCGATGGTTTCGCCTTCCTCATTGATGACGGCTTCGGCCTCGCGGACCGGATCGCCGTCGAAGGCCGGATCGGCAAACATGCGTGTGGCGGTGCCGGTATAGTCGATGATGTTGAAGGCGAGCTTGCCGTAATCGGGGCGCAGCCGGGTGCCGCGACCGATGATCTGCTTGAACTCGGGCATCGAGCCCACACTGCGGGCCAGCACCACATTCTTGCAGGTCGGCGCATCGACGCCGGTGGTCAGAAGCTGCGAGGTGGTCAGGATCACCGGCGTGCTAGTCTCGACATCCTGAAACTTGGACAGGTGGCCACGGCCGACATCGCCCTCATCGGCGGTGACGCGGCAGACGTAGTCTGGGTTGTCGCGCACCAGATCGGCATTCAGCTCCGCCAGTGCCTGCCGCATTTCGAGCGCATGTTCCTGATCGACACAGAACACGATGGTCTTGGCCATGCGGTCGGTCTCTGCCATGAAGCCGGCAAGGTGGCGGGCAATGGCGCGGGTCCGGGCACGGAGGGCGACGACGCGCTCGAAATCGCGGGTTTGGTATTCATTGTCAGGGATTTCCCGTCCGTATCGGTCCAGTTCTCCCCGGCTCGGCCGCCAGCCTGCTGCGTCATAATCGGTGATCACCCGGTGCACGCGATAAGGCGCGAGGAAGCCATCCGCGATTCCCTGTGCCAAGCTGTATTCGTAAAGAGGGTCACCGAAATAGTTGTAAGTATCGACGTTCTCCTCACGGCGGGGAGTCGCGGTCATGCCGATTTGGGTTGCCGGTTCGAACCATTCAAGAATTTCGCGCCAGTTGCTGTCGTCGCGGGCGCTGCCCCGATGGCATTCGTCCACGATGATCAGGTCGAAGAAATCACGAGGATATTCCCGGTAAAGCCCGGGCCGGTTCTCATCGCGTGCAATCGACTGGTAAATAGCGAAATACATGTCGCGGCTCTTGACCGCGATGCCGCCGGCGATCTTGTGGCGGGCGTCCCCGAACGGGCTGAAGTCCTTGGCCATCGGATCGTCGACGAGGACATTGCGATCGGCAAGGAACAGGATTTTCGGCGTGCGGTTCACCCCCTTGCCGCTCCAGCGCGCCGACCACAGCTTCCAGCAGATCTGGAAGGCGACGGCGGTCTTGCCCGCCCCTGTACAAAGCGTGAGCAGGATCCGTTTTCGTTCCTGAAGCACCGCCTGAACGGCACGATTGACGGCAATTTCCTGATAGTATCGCAGAGGCTTGGCGCGGTCCGGAAAGTTCGGGGTGAGCAGCCGCTCGGCGGCAACCGGGTCTTGCAGGCCTTCCGCCGCCCGTTGGCGCGTCCACAGGTCATCCGGGACTGGGAAGGCGTCGAGCATGCGTTCGATCCCAGTCGTGTAGTCGAACTCCACGATCTCGGCGCCATTGGTGGCATAGGCAAACTTGAGGCCCAGAACCTCGGCATAATCCTTGGCCTGCTGTAGACCATCTGCCGCATGGCGGTACCGGGCCTTGGCCTCCACCACGGCAATGGGAAAATCAGGGCTGTAGCGCAGAACATAGTCCGCGCGCTTCTGCTTGCCTCTTCGCGCACGACCACCGACGAAGACGATCCGGCCATCCGTAAATGTCCGCTGCTCGTTGATAGCATGCGGCCGGTCATCCCAGCCCGCCACCTGCAGCTTCGGGACGACAAGTTTACGGCAGGTATCAGCCTCGTTCATAAATTCAGGCTCACTAGCATTGGCGACGGTCCTCACGACATTACGCCCCTCTATGCGCAAAATCGCCGCATGGGACTTGCTCGATAAGCGGATTTTTGCTTACGTGACACAATCTTTATCAGCCAGAGAAGCGCATGGCAATTTCAACAAGTTATCGGTGGGTTTCCGTTGGAAAACTGACTGTTCGGAGTAACACTCAGGCGCCGGACGGCGCACCTAGCTTTGTCTTGAGCGATTTGCTAGGCGCGATGCGTGCGGTTGAGCAGCAGCCCGAAGGGCTTAGGGCCTATCAAAACAACGAGCGGCGCATGTGGTTCGGTCCAACTGCGGCGGAACAGAATTATTGCTTCTTTGTCGTGCAGACTGGGGATCGCACCGCGGCGGATCCTGCGTTTGTGGATTTTGACACCCTAGCAACCAGGGATGCCGGGAAGCACAACAACGAGGGCAGCCATTTTTGCTCCCACGTCCTGATCGCACTAAACCCTGACCCCGTTGGAAGACATCTCATCCTCTTGGAGAAGGTCCCCGGAGTAAGCTTCACCACACTGAAGGCGCACTTCAACTGGCTTCTCAAACAACCACTCGCGGCAAGAACACTGGATGTTGGCGGTGAGCCCAAGACATATCGTGGCGTGGTCGAGATTGACAGCTATCAATCGACGACACTGAGCGCTGCGATGACCTCGGGCACAGTCATGGACATGACCTTCGTCGGGAACCAAACTCTAGATCAGGGCGTCGACGAGCAGCCTCTTGTGAGAGAGAAATCCCGTCAGGTTCGGTGGGACATCGGACGACGAGTTGATAACGCGGGTGCGCTAGCCCTACTTAGAGACGGGATCGACTTTGCTAGAGGCTGGGAAGACGTCGAACATGACAGCAAACAACTTCTGGTCAGGATCAAATCTCACGACGGTCAGATAAAAACCGCCGCCGTGGCGGCAGAGGCCGAAGCCATCGCAGATGCCGCGCAAGAAGCATTGGAGGGAGCGTTCTGCTTAAACGAGCGGATCACAAACTTTAACGTCCCGCTCACACAGAGATACGATGGCATTCGGGACGATATCGTGGAAAAGCTCAAGGAACGGGCGGTCCACGTTGAGGAAAGGTGATGCGTCGCCAGATAAGAAAGTTTTTCGTCAACTTCTCCAAGCTATTAACGGCGTTTTCTTTCTATAGGCTTCGCGGTCAGGATCTGATCTATTTTCAATACATCTACCCTACAGTGATCGTGGGAGCATCCGTCCTTGCCTATAAACTGGTTTCGGACGGTTACGTGATTGTTAACCTCCGCGCGATGGTTGCAAGCGCCACGACCCTGATGGGGGTCTTGATCGGGTTCTATATAGCTGCATTGGCCGCCGTGACCAGCTTCCCGAATGCTGGATTGGACAACGTCATGTCCGGCGAAGCTCCGAAAATACGGGAACTGGTTCACGGAAACCTCGTCCCGCTGACGCGCCGTAGATTCCTGTCAACTCTGTTAGGTTACTGCGCATTTATTTCCATATTCATCTTCGTCATCGGGTCCATATCCGCGGCCTCCGACCTCGCACTCGAAACTCCGGAGAAGGTCCGGTATATATTCAGGATAGTTTGGTGGGGATCATACGCTTGGCTGCTCGCCAGTCTTCTCGTGGTTACCATGCTATGTTTGCATTATCTTATTGAACGGATGCACCGGGATTGATCGCAATTTTCGTTGACTAGCCCCTCCAGATCTGCATCGCCATCCTGAACAAATACAACGTCCTCGGGCACTGCCGAGATCATAGCCGTGGCCTGAACAAAAAGCGGCAAAGGGGCAGATCAGTCTGCTGCCGATTAGCTCAACAACGCCCACATTATGCTATCAAAGGAGCGGCATTAAACCGCGACAAGACCAGTCGCCTCGAGGCGATAATAGCGGGCAAGATTCTGGGCGGGAATGCGCTTCTCGAGAGAACTCTGGCTCACAGATGGAACCTCCGGGCAATCTCGAGGGCTTCGGCCTGTTCGGTGCCGATATAGTCCTTGGTGCTCTCGATGCTGGCATGGCCGAGCAGGAGCTGGGCGGCGCGCAGATTGCCGGTCTGCTGATGGATATGGGTCGGAAGGGTGCGGCGCAGCGAATGCAGCCCGTAGAGCGCCGGATCGAGCCGCGCTTTGTCCAGCCAGGATTTGAACAGCCGCCAGAGCTGGCTTTCGCTGAGATGGCTCTGCGACCAGCGCGGGCCCTGGCCGGTGAAGAGCCAGGCGTGGAGCGGTTTGGGTGCCGCCACCAGATAGGCCTGCAGGCTGTCACGGGTGCCGCGCGAAAGCGCGGCCTGGACCGGCCGGGCATGGCGCGTCCCGGTTTTCTTCTGCCGGATTTCGATGAGTTCGCGGATCCCGACCGGCGTCGCCACATCCGAGACCCGCAACCGCACCAGATCCGAGCCGCGCAAACTGGTGTCGAGGGCGACGTTGAACAGCGCCAGATCGCGCCAGGCTTTGTCCTGACGCAAGAGCAGCCGGATCAGAGCGACCTGATCGGGGGTCAGCGGGGGCTTTTTGCCGACGACGCGGCCCTTGTTCCACGCGGGTTTCGCGGTCTCTGGCATGGCGCAATCCTTGCACGCTTCTGTCGCCATGATGCCAGAAACCGCGCATGAACCAAGGGGTTTTCACGCCGGCCGGATGAAAAGCCCAGCATTCATGGGCCGGCAGGGGTGCGCGCCATGCAAGCTTTTAGCCAAAAGCTTGCATGAAGGCTTGAAGGGTTCTGTTGTGACGTCGCCAACTGTGACCAACAAAATCCTCTTTATTTGGAGTCGTGTGGTCGTAAGGTTGCCTATGAAGCCAAGTAGGATAGCAAAATGAAAATTAGGATCAGTCAGTTCATTGATTTTGCGTATGGAGACAAGCGTAAGGATAAGGCTAAAGCCCGAAGCATAATTGACGATTTCAACCTGCTTTATGACCCCATCAAGGATCGCTACAAGCAATTTCGCGAAGCAATGACTGCCCTTGAAGAGCAGAAGATCACGGCCAAACAGTTTCTGGACCTACATTCTAGCGTTTCCGCAAATAAGTCAGCTGGATACAAAGTGCTGTGCCAAAACTACCTTGATCTAAAGGAAGATCATGCCCTCATTTGGCAGGGTCGTAGCCCTATTGATGCTAGGTCATGTTGACAAATGGTGGATCCAGAGACGGATCGACGTGATGTCAATGAAGCCGAGGAAGCTTTCCGCCGTCTTGTCGTAGCGGGTCGCGACACGCCTGGCGTTCTTGAGCTTGTTGAAGCAACGTTCGATCAGATTCCGCAGGCGATACAGCGAGCGATCGACACCAATCCGCTTCTTGCGGGACTTGCGCATCGGTATCACGGGCAGGACGTTGCGCGCCTCCATGCCTTCTCTGATCTTGTCTGCATCGTAGCCGCGATCCGCGAGCAGCACGCTCGGGCTGGGCAGATTATCCGCCATCACCAGATCGAAGCCGAGATAGTCCGACGTCTGGCCAGGTGTGATCTCTGTCCTCATGGGAAGCCCGTGTGCGTTGACGAGAAGGTGGATCTTGGTCGTAAAGCCACCTCGAGAACGGCCGAAACCCTGTCGTGGAGTCCCCCTTTAGCGCCCGCTGCCTGATGGTGGGCGCGGATCACGGTGCTGTCGATCATTTGCAGGGCGCTTGGCACGGCTCCGCTCTGGTTCAGAGCATCCATGATGTCCTCCCAGAGGCCCGCCAGTGTCCAGCGCCGGAACTGTCGGTAAACGCTTGACCATTTGCCGAACTCGCCAGGTAGGTCCCGCCATGGCGCCCCGGTTCGGGCAATCCAGAAAATCCCATCAAGGACGAGGCGGTGGTTGGTTGCTTTGCGTCCGTTCGGGGCGCGGACGGCGAGGATGAAGCGCTCAAAGAACGCCCATTCCTCGTCCGACATAAGGTCTCGTGCCAAGCTGGTCTCCATCGCAGATGCCAGCTTGAATCATACCCTACGCCCGAGGGGAATCCCTTTTGTCAACACGACCTAGC